>NZ_CAXUCH010000039.1:16028-26574 GCF_964249325.1 uncultured Mycobacterium sp.
GTCTTGGCGAACCCCAGCCCGGGGTCGATGATCAGGTTGGCTGCGTCGGCGCCGGCGGCGACCGCGTCGTCGACGCTGGCGAGCAGCTCGGCGCGCACTTCGGCTACCACATCGCGGTAGGGCGGCACCTGGTGCGGGCGGGCATCCGTCACCGTGCGCCAATGCATCAGCACCCACGGCACTTGCGCTTCGGCCAGCAGCGGCGCCATCGCGGGGTCGGCGCGCCCGCCGGAGACGTCGTTGACGATCCGGGCGCCGCTTTCCAGCGCGGCTCGCGCGACTCCGGCGTGGATGGTGTCGATGCTGACCGTAATACCTTGCGCCGCAAGTTGTTTGACGACGGGAACCACACGGGCGGTTTCCACCTGCGGGTCGATGCGCACCGCGCCGGGCCGGGTGGACTCGCCGCCGACGTCGACGATCGCCGCACCCTCGGCGGCCAATGCCAAGCCGTGTTCGACGGCGCGGTCGGGTTCCAGGTAGCGCCCGCCGTCGGAGAACGAGTCCTCGGTGACGTTCACCACGCCCTTTACCTGCACGCGTGTCGTCGTCACTTGCGCAAGATGAGTTCGAGCGCTTCGGCTCGAGACGCGGCGTCGGTCTTGAACTGTCCGCGCACCGCCGACGTCGTGGTGATCGCGCCAGGCTTGCGCACGCCGCGCATCGCCATGCAGAGGTGTTCGGCTTCGATGACGACAATGACGCCGCGCGGATCGAGTTTGCGCATCAGGGCGTCCGCAATCTGGCCGGTGAGCCGCTCCTGCACCTGAGGCCGGCGGGCGTAGAGGTCGACCAGCCGCGCGATCTTCGACAGCCCCGTCACCCGACCGTCCTCGCCGGGGATGTAGCCCACATGCGCCACCCCGTGGAACGCCACCAGGTGGTGCTCACACGTCGAGTACAGCGGAATCTCCTTGACCATCACCAACTCGTCGTGTTGCTCGTCGAACGTCGTGTTCAACACGGAGTCGGGGTCGGTGTAGAGCCCGGCGAACATTTCCCGGTAGGTGCGCGCGACCCGAGCCGGGGTGTCCTCAAGCCCGTGCCGGTCCGGATCCTCGCCGATCGCGGACAGCAATTCGCGGATCGCGGCCTCAACGCGTGCCTGGTCGAACACCGCCATGCGTAGCGTCCGGGTGCGGGGATTCGGCTGCGCCATCGAAGCCTCCGTCAGCCGTGGGCCGGCGGGTTGGGCCGGCTCGCGTGCTCGCCCTGCTGGTCCGGTGACTTGTCGGCCGGTGGAGACTCACCGGGCGCTGGACTCGGCGGGTAGGACTGACGCGGATAGTTCTGTGGTGGTTGTGGCCAGTACGGCGACTGCGGCGGTGATGGTGGCGGGTACCAGTAGTTGGGCTGCTGAGGCGGCCACCCGGGTGCGCGCCAACCGGCGGGAGCGCCGTAGTCGGGTTCGGTGGGCCGGCGCGGTGGAGCACCGCGGCCGCCGGCACCCCGACCTACCGGTGCGCCGTGATTACCGTTGGGGCCGTTGGAGTTTCGGTCGCGCTCGGCCTCGGCGGCCTCGGCGCTGGCCCGCGCGATCGCGGCTTTGAACGCCGGTTCGGGCTCCGGCTGCGGCCATGGTTCACCCCGCTCTTTGGCCAGCTCGCCGGGTGTCTTGATCGGCGGCTTGTCCGACGGGATGCGCCCACCGAAGTCGTCGAACATGGTCAGCCGCGGCCGCTTTTCGACGTCGCCAAAAATCGCCTCCAGCTCCGGCCGGTGCAGCGTCTCCTTCTCCAGCAACTGCCCGGCCAGCGTGTCAAGCACGTCGCGGTATGCGGTGAGGATCTCCCACGCCTCGGTATGGGCTGCCTCGATGAGCTTGCGGATTTCTTCGTCGATGTCGCGGGCCACCTCATGGGAGTAGTCCGGTTGGGTGCCCATGGTCCGGCCGAGGAAAGGGTCACCGTGTTCGGTGCCGTACTTGACCGCACCGAGCCTGGTACTCATGCCGAATTCAGTGACCATCGCGCGGGCGATTTTGGTGGCCTGCTCGATGTCGGACACCGCGCCCGTGGTCGGCTCCCGGAAAACCAGTTCCTCTGCGGCGCGTCCACCCATGGCGAAAACCAATTGCGAGATCATTTCCGAACGGGTGCGCAGGCCTTTGTCTTCTTCAGGCACCGCCACCGCGTGCCCGCCGGTACGGCCGCGAGCCAGAATCGTCACCTTATAAATCGGCTCGATATCGGGCATCGCCCAGGCCGCCAGCGCGTGCCCACCCTCGTGGTAGGCGGTGATCTTCTTCTCCTGCTCGCTGATGACGCGGCCCTTGCGGCGCGGGCCGCCGATCACCCGGTCTACCGCCTCCTCCAGCGCGGCACCGGTGATGACCGTGCCGTTCTCGCGGGCGGTCAGCAGCGCTGCCTCGTTGATTACGTTGGCGAGGTCAGCGCCGGTCATGCCGACCGTCCGCTTGGCCAGCCCGTCGAGGTCGGCGTCGGGGGCCAAGGGCTTGCCCTTGGCGTGCACGCGCAGAATCGCCTTGCGACCGTTCAAATCGGGGTTGGTCACTGGGATCTGGCGGTCGAAGCGGCCCGGCCGCAGCAGCGCCGGGTCGAGGATATCGGGCCGGTTGGTCGCGGCGATGAGTATGACGCCGGCGCGCGGGTCGAAGCCGTCCATTTCGACCAGCAGCTGGTTCAGCGTTTGCTCGCGCTCGTCGTGGCCGCCGCCGAGCCCGGCGCCGCGCTGGCGGCCGACCGCGTCGATTTCGTCGACGAAGATGATGCACGGGCTGTTCTGCTTGGCCTGCTCGAACAGGTCACGCACCCGCGAGGCCCCGACGCCGACGAACATCTCGACGAAATCCGAGCCGGAGATCGTAAAGAACGGCACCCCGGCCTCACCGGCGACCGCCCGGGCCAGCAGCGTCTTGCCGGTTCCTGGCGGGCCGTAGAGCAGCACACCCTTGGGGATCTTGGCGCCCAGCGCCTGATACCGCCCCGGGTTCTGCAGAAAGTCTTTGATCTCGTAAAGCTCCTCGACCGCCTCGTCGACACCGGCGACATCGGCAAAGGTGGTCTTGGGCATGTCCTTGGAGAGCTGCTTGGCCCGGGCCTTGCCGAAGCCGAAGCCCATCCGCGCGCCTCCCTGCATGCGGGAGAACATCACGAATAACCCGACCAGCAGCAGCAGCGGCAATACGTAGATCAGCAGCGATCCCAGGATGTTGCCCTGGTTGACGACCGTGCTGACCTGTGCGTTCTTAATGTTCAGCGCGTCGAACAGCGGAACCGCGTAGCCGGTCGGGTACTTGGTAATGACCTTGTCGGAGCCGGCGGTGTCGTTGTTAGCGCTTTTCAGCGTCAACCGCAGTTGCTGTTCGCGATCGTCGATCTGGGCGCTTTTGACGTTGTCGGCTTTGATCTGCGCCATCGCCACCGAGGTGTCGACGGGCTTGTAGCCGCGGGTGTCGTCACTGAAATAAAAAAACGACCAGCCAAGCAGCAACACGACGGCGATCGCCGTGAGTGTGCGGATCACGTTTTTCCGGTTCATCAAGCATCGGCCGTGCTCGGCCAGGTCCTTCCCCGATACACGCAGCTGGAATAGTCCAGGCTACCGCCAGTGGCGATCGCCAGCGCGGCGGAGCCGGGCGCAGCGGGTCGCCACCATCCTGCCGGTCGAACTGCCCGGCTCGTCAGCGGCCCCCTTCGGGGCCCGCGTCGGGCGCCGCCTAATACAACGACCACGCACCGAGCGGCGGTTACCGGCTGATCCTCCGCTACCGGCGAAACGGGTGCCAGGCGGGCGCGAACAAGCCGTGACCCCCTTCTCAGCCGGTTTCTGGTGTGCTTTGGTGAGACCGTGCGCGCACCCACCGAACGGTTAGTTGATATCAACGGTGTGCGGCTGCGGGTTGTCGAGGCCGGGGAGCCGGGTGCGCCCGTGGTGGTGCTGGCGCACGGATTCCCCGAACTGGCCTACTCGTGGCGGCACCAGATCCCGGCGCTGGCCGCGGCGGGCTATCACGTGCTGGCCCCCGATCAGCGCGGGTACGGCGGATCGTCTCGCCCAGAGGCCATCGAGGCCTACGACATTCGGGCGTTGACCGCAGACATCGTCGGCCTGCTCGACGACGTCGCCGCCGACCGGGCGGTCTGGGTGGGTCACGACTGGGGTGCCCCGGTGGTGTGGGGCGCAGCGCAGCTGCACCCGGACCGCGTCACCGCAGTGGCGGGCTTGAGCGTCCCACCGACACCGCGCTCCCAAGTGCCGCCGACGCAGGCGTTCCGCAAGGTCTTTGGCGACCACTTCTTCTACATGCTCTATTTTCAGAAGCCCGGCGTGGCCGACGCCGAGCTCAACGCGGATCCCGCCAAGGTCATCCGACGGATGATCGGCGGCCTGCGCGGCAGTGGCGACCAAGCCGCAGCGTTGCGGATGGCGCGACCGGGGCCGGAGGGTTTCGTCGAACGGCTGCCCGAGCCCAACGGTCTGCCGGATTGGATCAGCGCAGACGAACTCGACCACTACATCGGCGAATTCAGCCGTACGGGGTTCACCGGCGGGCTGAACTGGTATCGCAACTTGGACCGAAACTGGGAGATCCTGGCGGATCCGGTGAGCGCGACGATCACGGTGCCGGCGCTGTTTATGGCCGGAACAGCCGATCCCGTGTTGGGCTTCATGCGTCGTGACCGCGCTAGCGAAGTGGTCACCGGTCCGTACCGCGAGGTGATGATCGATGGCGCCGGGCACTGGCTGCAGCAGGAACGGCCCGACGAGGTCAATGCGGCGTTGCTAGATTTCCTCGAGGGATTGGAGTTGCGATGAGTGGTGGTCCGCTGCGTTTCGGCGCCTTCATCACGCCGTTTCACCCCACCGGTCAGTCTCCCACGGTGGCACTCGAATACGACATGGAGCGCGTCGTCGCACTCGACCGCCTCGGCTTCGACGAAGCGTGGTTCGGCGAGCACCACTCCGGGGGCTACGAGCTGATCGCCTGCCCCGAGGTGTTTATCGCCGCAGCGGCCGAGCGGACCAAACACATTGGGCTGGGCACCGGAGTGGTTTCGCTGCCCTACCACCATCCGCTGATGGTGGCCGACCGCTGGGTGCTGCTGGACCATTTGACCCGTGGCCGGGTGATGTTCGGCACCGGCCCTGGAGCGCTGCCCTCGGACGCCTACATGATGGGCATCGACCCGGTCGAGCAGCGCCGGATGATGCAGGAGTCGCTGGAGGCGATTCTGGCGCTGTTTCGCGCCGCCCCCGGTGAGCGGATCAACCGTCACTCCGACTGGTTCACCTTGCGCGACGCGCAACTGCACATCCGCCCCTACACCTGGCCGTACCCCGAAATCGCCACCGCGGCAATGATTTCCCCGTCCGGACCGCGGCTGGCCGGAACGCTCGGTACCTCGCTGCTGTCGCTGTCGATGTCGGTGCCGGGCGGTTACGCAGCACTGGAAAACGCCTGGGAGGTGGTCTGCGACCAAGCGCGCAAGGCCGGACGCGACGAACCGGACCGCGCGGGTTGGCGAGTGCTGGGCATTATGCATCTGGCCGACAGCGGCGACCAGGCGATCGACGACTGCACCTACGGGATGCAGGATTTCGCCAAATACTTCGGCGCCGCCGGATTCGTACCGTTGGCCAACCTGGTCGAGGGGGCACAATCGCCCAGGGAGTTCGTCGAAGACTATGCCGCCAAAGGCAATTGCTGCATCGGCACACCCGACGACGCGATCGGCTACATCCAAGACCTGCTCGACCGCTCCGGAGGTTTTGGAACATTTTTGATGCTGGGCCACGACTGGGCATCCCCAGAAGCGACCTACCACTCTTACGAATTATTTGCCCGCAAGGTGATTCCCTACTTCAAGGGCCAACTGGTCGCGCCACGGGCGTCGCACGAGTGGGCTCGCAGTATGCGCGACCAACTGCTTGGCCGCGCTGGTGAGGCAGTGGTCAAAGCCATCAGCGAGCACACCGACGAACTCAAGCTGGAAAGCGAGCAGAACTGATGCGCGCCGCGGTGCTGCGCGGCGGGCGCATGGTCTGTCGCGACGACGTGCCCGAGCCGGTTCCTGGACCGGGCCAGGTGCTGGTCGCCGTTCGCTCGTGCGGAATCTGCGGCTCGGACCTGCATTTCGCCGCCCACGGCGACGAGGTGCTCGCGCTTGGCGCCGAGGGCGGTTTCGGGGACATGGGTGTCGATTTGAACCGTGACGTGTACATGGGTCACGAATTCAGCGCCGAGGTGCTCGAAGCCGGTCCCGGCACCGACACTCACCCACCAGGAACGCTGGTGACGTCGATACCCGTGCTGCTCTCGGACAAAGGTGTCGAACCGATCGTCTACTCCAACCGCACGATCGGCGGCTACGCCGAGCGGATGCTGCTTTCGGCGCCGCTGCTGCTGCCGATTCCCAACGGCTTGGATCCCCGGCACGCCGCGTTGACAGAGCCGATGGCGGTGGGGCTGCATGCGGTCAACAAATCGGGAATCGAGCGGGGAGAGGTCGCGCTGGTAGTCGGCTGCGGTCCGATCGGAATCGCGATCATCGCCGCATTACGGGCGCGCGGCGTGGAAACAATTGTGGCATCTGATTATTCACCGAAGCGCCGCGAGCTGGCTGCCATCATGGGCGCGCATCAGAGGGTCGACCCCGCACAGGGCTCGCCATTCGACACCGTCACGCCAGCTGTCGTGTTCGAGGCTGTCGGCGTGCCCGGCATTATCGACGAGATGATGCGGCGGGCGCGCCCGGGCGCTCGGCTCGTCGTCGCCGGCGTGTGCATGGAGCCCGACACCGTGCATCCGTTCTTCGCGATTGCCAAAGAGATCAACGTGCAGTTTGTGCTCGCCTATGACCCAACCGAATTCGCCGAGTCACTGCGTGCGATCGCCGAAGGTGGGATAGACGTCGCCCCGGTGATCACCGGTGAAGTGGGTCTCGACGGGGTCGGAGCGGCGTTCGACGACCTGGCCGACCCGGAACGGCACTGCAAGGTTTTGGTCACTCCGTAGCACCGGGATCCCCTAGCGGTCCTGCCTGCGCTTCCTGGACCGACACGCAAAAGCCTTGCATAACAATGGTTCGAGCAAAAGCGGCACGTGAATTTTGCGAAAGCGGTTCCAACGCAAACCGCGGTGTTTAGGGTGACGTATTTGGGCGCGCACCGGGAAGGAGGTGTCAACGACGCTTACCAAGCACACCGTTGCTGTTTCGGTGTGCTGATTGTGCGCCACATCATCCAACCAATTTACAACAGTGGCCGATACAACGGCTCGAAAGGAATCCCCGTGACAGTGAGCAGGATTTGAACCCGCGCTGTGATCTCAGCTGCAGGCGCCACAGCGGCCGCCGCGTTAGCCGTCGCCGTGGTCCCCGCCGGGCACGCCGATGACGAAGCCTGGGACACGATTGCCGTCTCCCCGGACGGGAGGTCCGTGGGCGTAGCGACGAATAAGCAAATGAGTACCAGGCCAACGTAGGTGCTACCGCTGATCGTCATCAAAACAACCCCACCTGCAACGTGTTGATCACCTTCAAGTACCCCGACTGCGGCGCGGTCGTCAGAAACGGCGATCAGTATTTCGGGGATAGCGGTGCCACGCAGCAGGAGGCAGAACAAAATGCCATGAACCAAAGTCCAGGCAGCCCAGTTCTGAAGTCGGCATGCAACAACGCGCCGGCAGGCGCCACCGCCACGCCCACCAGTGGGAGCACCACGCCGACAAGCACGAGCAGCTCCCCCTCAAGCACGACTAACCCGCCCGAAGGACAGTGATCAAACCTGTCGGGCTTCCCGGGCGGCTTGCATCACGGCAACCCGCGGGCGGGCCTCGGTAGCCAGACGTGAACCGTTGCCCCGCCGAGCAGGCCAGAGACGTCGGCCCGCTCGGCGGGGTTTTACGATCACCTGAGCCGCGTCATGGTGCTCTGGTCAACCGTCGCCGCTGCGCCTGATGTACTACAGGCGACGAAAGGTAGAGCATGATGCGTAGGGCAATGCGGATGCTTGCCGCTGTCACGCTAGTGATTGCCCTGATCACCTCCTGCAATTCTGCGAAGAGCAGCGATCGGGCGAGCGGCCAACTGCCTGAAGGCGCGCTGCGGATCATGGCGAAACCGGCATATGCGACGGCGCGGTGGCTCTACTACGTCGCCGATCGCGACTCCGGCGAATTCCTGTTGAGTCAGCGTCCCGACGAGATGGTGCTCACCGGCTCGACGGCAAAGGAATTCACGATCGGCACGGTCTACGACACCATCGGACCCAATACCCGGCTGACCACGCCGGTGTACGCCACGGCGCCGGCGGTCGACGGCGTGCTGCACGGCGACGTAATCCTGGTCGCCTCAGGTGATCTCGCTTTGGGGGGTCGCGGCGCGATGCGCGGCCGCGTCGACGACGCGTTCGACGCCAACAGCATCGATCACGTCTACGGCGACATCGCGCCCAACGCTCGCAAGGTCAACGACGATCCTCTGGCCGGTCTCGACGACCTGGCCCACCAAATCGCCGCCAAGGGGGTCAAGGTCGTCGACGGCGACGTCGTCGTCGACACCCGAATCTGGCAGTCAGCCCCGGGGCATGAGGGCGCTGTGCCATCCGTCTTCGTCAACGACAACCTGCTGGACATCGAAGTGACACCGGGTGCAGTCGGGCAGCCGGCCAGCGTCCGAACATCGCCTCAGACAACCGCGTTCACCGTGCAGTCGAAAGTCTCGACGGTCAACTCCAACAACCCGTCGAGCCTCGAGGTGACTGCCGACCCGGCCGATCCGCGCAACATCATTGTCAGCGGGCTGATTCCGCAAGGCAAGCCGCAGCTCACGATCTACCGGGTGCCCGACGCCGATATGTGGGCGCGCACATTGTTCATCGAATCCCTTGGCCGGGCCGGCATTACGGTGAGCGCTCCGGCCCTCGGCCTCAACGATCAGTCCCGGCTCCCCCCGCCGAACAGCTATTCTCCTCGCCGCCAATTGGCGTCGCTGCAATCGCCACCACTGCGGGAATTGGGTTCGATGATCCTGCGCACCAGCTACAACACCGGGGCCAATGCGATGCTGTGCCTCTTGGCAACCAAGTCCGGTTCCACCGAATGCGCTGACGGATTGCGAACCATTCGGGCCACCGTGGAAAAGGCCGGATTGCGTTCCGACGCTGTCGTGCTCACTGATGGCGAAGGGGCTTACCCGGCCTCGTCGACACCGAAACAGATGGCGGCTTGGAACAAGTGGGCGGCCCATCAACGGTGGGGACCGGCGTTCGTCTCCGGACAGCCTGTTTTGGGCGCGACTGGCACCATAGCCCCCGTCGGCCGCAACAGCCCCGCAAAAGGCAAGGTGCAGGCGAAAACCGGGACTGTAGCTGTGGCCGATCCCGCGACCGGTCGCGCCCTAGTCAACGTGCAGAGTCTCGCCGGGTACATCACTACCGACAAGGGTCGTCATCTGGTTTTCGATCTGTCGATGAGCGGCGCCACCTACCCCGACGTGCTCACCGGTCTGCGGCAAGCCAACGACGACGTCGGAATGCTGGCCGCGCAAATTCAGCAGTCGCTGTCCAAGTGAGCCGCTGTCGCGATTTGCGCACGCTGCACACAGAACCCGAACGTCACGACCGCGAACCAGACGACGCCCACCACGATCGCGGTGCGTCCATGTTGCTGTGAAGAACAGCAGCACCACCCCCAGGGCCAGAAATGCCAGGGCCATCACCGTGGTCACCGGCGCTCCCGGCAGTCGATAGTCGGAGACCGGCAGTATCCCCGCTGCCGCTCGTCTGCGATAGATCATGTGCGACAGCAGGATCGTGGCCCACACAAAGATGATTCCGATGGTGGACACCGAGGTGATGTAGGCGAAGGAACTGTCCGGCGATAGCCAGTTGACGAAGACGCCCAGACTCATCACCAGAACTGAGAAGGTGGTCGCCAGTAGCGGCGCGTGACGCCCGCTCAACGCTTGCAGGCGCGCCGGTGCTTCACTTCGCTGGGACAGGCTGCGCACCATACGGCCCGTCGAATAAATGCCGGTATTGCATGACGAGAGGGCGGCGGTCAGCAGGATGAAGTTGACGGTGCCGGCGGCCGCCGGGATGTTGATGTATTGGAACACCGCAACAAACGGGCTCTGGCCGTCGTGGAGGTTACGCCACCCGCGCACCGACAAGATGACGAACAGGGCCCCGACGTAGAACAAGCCGATCCGGAGCGGCAGGGAGTTCATCGCCTTGCGCAAGGTCACTTTTGGGGTCTCCGCTTCACCGGCGGTGACGCCGGCGAGCTCCACGCCGACGTAGGCGAAAACCCCGAACTGCAGACTCAGCAACGCTTGGCCCAAGCCCGTCGCGAATATGCCATTGTCATTGCACAAGTTCGCGATCGTTGGTCCGGCTGAGGGCCCTAAAGCCGGAATAGAAAGCAGCACAAAGATACCCGCGATGATTAAGCCGACGATGGCCGCCACCTTGATCATCGAAAGCCAGAATTCCGCCTCACCGAAGATCTTCACCGAGACGAGGTTTGCGGCGAAGAGAACCCGCAGCACACAGAGCGGTGAACCACTCGAGAATAGCGAAG
>NZ_CAXUCH010000040.1:0-16210 GCF_964249325.1 uncultured Mycobacterium sp.
CCCTCAGCGCCGGGCAACTACCCCCACGTGGTCACCCTGAATGCCTCCGAACACATCGGCCGGCCCGTGCAGTTTTCCATCAGGATCGGGAAGTCGAAAGTCGGGCACCGGAGTGCCCAGCGGAAGCATCGTCGACGGCACAGCAACCATGGCCTCAGCATGCCATCGCCGCTGGCGCTAGAGAAACGGCGCAAGGACTTCGTTCGTCGCAGCACGCAAGTTCGATTGGATTGTCGGGTCGTACGCCGCGGCATGAGCCTTGGCGTCATGCAAGCCGTCGAAGTAACGGCCCGTTACCGCCGCACCGGTCGGTTCAACAGCGAGGTTCATGACCGCTCGGACGCCCGTTGCTATGGATGAGATGGGCGGCACCCATGCTTGGCGAACCATGTGCGTATTCATCAGTGTCGCTGGGTGTAAGCAGTTGACGGTTATGGCGGTGTTGAGAAGCTCTCTGGCCAAGTCGAAGGTGAATGCAACCAATGCGAACTTGCTGCGGTAATAGGCCTTTGTGCCTGTGTAGTGGTGTTCCATGCGTAAGTCCGCGAAGTCTATCGGTGCCTGTCCTGCCGATGCGACGTTGACAATCCGCGCAGGCGCACCGCTGCGGAGGCTGGGCAGCAGTCGGCGAGTCAGCAGTGCAGCGGCGAGGTAATTGACTGCGAACCGCAGCTCGTGGCCGTCTGCGCTCAGGCTGCGCTTGCGATATGGGGGTCGACCCGGGCCTATGCCCGCGTTGTTGATGAGCAGATGGATCGCTGCGTGATCGGAGCTGACTCGCTGGGCGAGGGCCTGTGTTTGCTGCAGCGAGTCGAGATCCGCGAGATAGGTGTCGACGTTGCCGCCGGTTGCCTGTATCTGGGCGGCGACGTCCAGAGCCCGCTTAGAATCACGACCGTGCACGAGCACGTGCATGCCCCGCTCGGCGAGCGCAAGCGCGACTGCCCTGCCGAGGCCGGAGGTCGCTCCTGTTATCAGCGCGACGCGAGTGTTTTCCATCGGGGCCCCTTCGGGGATAGATTATCGCATAACGATTTCCCTTATGTAGCAATGGCTTTCACTGCTGGAATACCTACTACTTTGGTGGCTGGGAATATGGGTCAATGTGGGCGCTTGTCAGGAGACGGCCGAATGGCGCGAGTCGTCGACGCATGTCCTGTCGCAACGAGGAATGAGCGAATCGGCGGTGATTAGGGTGCAGCCATGAGTCTCGTCAGCTATGACCTCGAAGACCACATCGCCACCATCACGCTCAACCGTCCGGAGGCTCGTAATGCCATCAACGGCGCCCTCCGCCGCGAGCTCAACGCCGCTTGGGAGCGGTTCCGCGACGAGGAGGACGCCTGGGTAGGGATCTTGACGGCCAACGGCAGCGTCTTCTGCGCCGGGGCGGACCTGAATGATGGCGAGGGGGCGGTCGGCACGTTCGGCGGCACGTTTTGGGAAAAGCCGACGATCAATTCATTCGAGAGCGGGATGGAGCTGTTCAAGCCGACAATCGCCGCTGTGCACGGTCCATGCATCGGCTACGGGCTGACTGGTCTGCTGTTCTGCGACTTCGTCATCGCCAGTAGCGAGGCTGTGTTCTGCTTTCCGGAGGTGGCGATCGGGGTACCGACCATCGTGGGGGCGATCCGGCTCCCCCCGCGTGTGGGTTGGGCCAATGCCATGGAGTTGCTGCTGACCGGAAAGCCGATGAGTGCCGAGCGGGCCAAGGAAATCGGTCTGGTGTGGAAGCTGGTCAAGCCCGGCGAACTGCAGGCGGAGGCTCGCGAATGGGCTCGGACCCTCACAGAAGCCGCGCCCCTCGCCCAGCGGGCAACCAAAGAGGTGGCGTGGCGAACGGTGGATATGGGCTGGATTGAGGCTGTCCGCTTTGGTGAGACCATGCGCAAGGTGGCCGGGGCAACCGAGGATGCGGTAGAAGGCGTTCGGGCATGGCGCGAGAAGCGCAAGCCAGAGTGGCGAGGCCGCTGACGCCGGCAGGGGCGAGTGAGAACCGACGGCTGCCAACGTGGCGCGCATGAACGCCGATGACCCGGTCTGCTTGAATCACCTGGCAGCTAAGGCGATTGGGCTGGCTTTTCACTGCGGGTGGCTCACCAAGTAGTCGGTGACGGGGATCGGTGAAGGCTCGACGTAACCGATGGGCAACAGCACGTCACCAGCAGTCGTGTAGTAGTAGATGTCCCACCGGTAGTAGCTGGCGAACGCAGCGGGATCGGTTGCGAGCACGGCGGCGTAGTCGTCGATCGCCCGGACATACGGGGTCGAGTTGTTGTACCGGAAGATCGCGTGATCGTGGTTTTCTGCGAAGCCGTTGGCGGCGAGGAAGCGGCCGGCCGTCATGATGCTGTCGTGCAGCGAGCGGATATCGCCACCATCGCCGTATTCGGCGAAGGTCGTGGGTAGGAACTAAGCACGGCCTGCGATGACGACCGGTCGTGCAGGGCCTGTCGTTGACCCGGATTGCGCCGAGCAGCCGCCGAACGCGAACGTGATCGCGGCGACGACCAGCAACGTCATGCCGCAACGCATTGGACAGGACCGGTGCCCGGGATCAGGCGTTAACCGCCGCGTGTAGTTCACCCCACGCACCATGCTCCTTCATTTGCGAACTCACGACTTCAACAAAGCGTCGGCTATACAGTCCCACGCCATGAGGCGAGCAGGCGAAGATAGGCCCGATTCAACATTGCGCCGCCACCGATGAATACCGGGCACGCCACCAGTCATACCTATGAGACCGGACAACTCGATAACGAAGGTGAATTCAATGTCCAACGCCCTACCGCCAATCGTCGACCACCAAACCTGGCGTGCCGCACTCGACGAACTACGTAAGCGCGAGAAGGCCGCCACCCGCGAATTGGATGCGATCGCCGCTCAGCGGCGCCGTCTGCCGATGGTCGAATTGCCCGACTACACCCTGATCGGCGCCGACGGGCCCGTCCGCCTGGTCGATGTGTTCGACGGGCGCTCGCAGCTCATCACCTACCACCACATGTGGTCAGATGGCGCGGAGTGGCAGTGCCCCGGATGCACGGGCTTCACCTCTCAGTTCACCCGCCTGGAGTTCCTCGCCAACTACGACGCTCGCTTCGTCATCGTCACCAATGGGCCGATTGACGAGGCACTCGCCTACAAGCGCAAGGTCGGTAACCGGATGGAGTGGTACTCGTCATCGGAGAGTTCGTTCGGCGCCGGCATGGATGCACCTCCCGGCGGGGGCTTTGCGGTGAACGTGTTTCTGCGCGACGGCGACACCGTTTACCGCACGTGGCACACGAACGGACGAGGCACCGAACAGCTCAGCTACACGTTCGGGCTGATCGACATCCTGCCCTGGGGACGCCAGGAGGAATGGCAGGACTCACCTCAAGGTTGGCCCGCGCGGCCGACCTACTCTGGATGGCCGGATTCACCGGATATTGCCCGCGCTTACGGAGCAAAGGACAACGCATGACCGTCGACACCGAGCGCTACGTTGTCACCCGCACGATCGACGCCAGCCCGGAAGCGATTTTCGCCGTCCTGGCCGACCCCTCGCGCCATCACAGCACCGAGCCCAGCGACTGGGTGCGCGACGCGGTTGACACCGCACCGATCACCGGCACCGGCCAGATCTTCGCGATGAACATGTACCTCACAGCGGCCGGTGGTGACTACGTCACGTACAACCTGGTCAATGTGTTTGACAAGGACCGAGCCATCGGGTGGCTGCCCGGTGTGCTCGACGCCACGGGCAACCACACTGCCGGCGGTTGGTCCTGGCGCTACGACCTTGCTCCGAACGGGGACCGCACCGACGTCACTCTCACCTATGACTGGAGCGCCACACCGCAGGATTTCCGTGAGCGGGTCGGCGAGATGCCGATTTTCTCTGAGGACTATCTCGCGGCATCGCTGGAGACCCTAGAGCAATCGGTGGCGGGCTAATCCCAACTCGCCGAACATGCCCCCGCACCCCGCAGATCCAAGATTCGTTGGTCGAATGCGGCGAGTCACCGGTGAAATACGCCAGATATCCGGTCGTCGCTTGCGATGTCGCAACAGCGCGGCGCAACCAGTTGGTTGAGCAGCGGAATGCAAAAGCTTGTCATGTTCGATGGATTCTGCAAAATGCGCGTTAGGCTCCTCGATGTCACGGTCTCATCGCGTAGCAGGAGCACGATATGAACTCAGAGGCGCAAGGAATTGAGAAAGACGCCCGTCGGCTACGCGAATTCACTACATTCGACAAATTCTCTGATGATGAGCTGGAGCATCTCGTCCGAGCAGCACATCACACTTCGCGGTCGAAGCCATGGCCGCTGATTCGTGAGCAGACTCCGTCGGACGAATGCTACATCCTGCTCAGCGGTGAGGTAGGGGTCTACGTCGGTGAGGACCGCATCGCCGTGCTGGGCCCGGGCGAGGTGATCGGCGAATCTGCGCTGCGCCGTGGGAAATTGCGTTCTGCGACTGTAACGACGATGGGGCCGGCCGAGGTGCTGCGTATTGAGCGCGATGATCTTGCCCGCTTGCTCGACGAGATACCGGCACTGCGCGAAACCATGGAAGCTACGGCCGCCCGACACGCGCCTGTCGCCCGGCCGTCGAAGCCAAAACCGGCACGCTCAAAGGTAAGTGCGTCCGTCCCGACGGACTTGGTCGAGCGGTTCGAGCAGGCCGCCGACATCGCCGGTGTGGGTGTCGCTGCCGCGCTCGAGGATGCACTCACCCGGTGGATCGAACGGAACAGTACAGCGGAGTCGGGCAGGAAATGATTCACGGCGATAGTCGGCGGTGGGCCAATTCCCTGCCGCTAGCTGTCGGGCGCGGTGAAAATACCTGATTCCTTCGTCGTTCACCCGTCACCCTGACCGCGGCGCGGCTACCATCAGCCCACTAATAGCCACATCCCTCAGCCGATCACAGGAGGCGAAGGTGGCATCAAGGTTGAAGCAGCCGTGCTGTTTGGCACGCATCAGCCCTACAAGGTCGTCGACATCGAGCTGGACAAGCCCAAAGAACGCGAGGTGTTGGTTGAACTCACCGCGTCGGGACTTTGTCACACTGACGATCACCTCGTCACCGGTGACATGCCCGTGCCGCTGCCGATGGTCGCGGGTCATGAAGGCGCAGGCGTTGTCGTCGAACTCGGGCCGGAAGTGACCCGAGTCAAGGAAGGCGACCACGTCATCCTGCACGCACCGCCCAACTGTGGCCAATGCCGTTGGTGCGGCCCGCACGCGTCGATGACACCGGCCGCGCGATCACTGCCGAATTCAGCGCGCCGTCGGCTGGACCGCCACCATGGTTCGTCTACCGTCTGACGCCACGCAGCGCCACGGCACTGGCCACCGTCGGACCGGGCGGCGCAACAGGGCGGCGGTTCTGATCGCAACGCGCCGGCTTGCATCGCTCCCGGCACCGCGAGGTCGGCCTCGTGCGCACAACAGCGAGCGTTGCGAAGCGCGGTGAGATGCATCAGTCTTGCTGCCAGGATGCTCGTCGCGGTGGATGTGCAGTATGCGGAGCCCGCAGTGGTCACCGCTGTCGTGGGCTTCATCGACTGGTCCGACTCCACCGCGATGCTCGAATGCGTCTGCCGCACGGCAGTGACGCCCGCACCTTACGAGCCAGGGGCGTTCTACAGGCGGGAGCTGCCTTTTCTCATTGAGGCCGTCACCATGGTGGAACGGCGTCATCCGATCGAGGCGGTGGTGATCGATGGTCACGTGTGGCTCCGCAAGGGTCAACCCGGGCTGGGGGCGCGACTGCACGAAGCGCTCGGGCGAAAGACCATCATCGGTGTAGCAAAGGCCGCCTTCGCGGAAGGGAGCGCGGTCCCCGTGCTCCGCGGGTCCAGCAGCCGGCCGCTATTCGTCACTGCGGCAGGGATGAACGCGCAAGAAGCGGCCGAGCTCATCCGGGGCATGCACGGACCGCATCGGCTGCCCACTCTTCTTAAGCGCTCCGATCAACTCGCGCGCGGGCATGCGGCACCGGACCCCGCAAAGGCACTGACCGGTCAAACAGTCAGTCGCCTCGGCGACGAACCGGTGTCAACGCTTACCGCGCTGCTCACCAAGGTCAGCCGACATCCACGGCTGCCCAAGCGCCGCCGAGCCATCTAAGCGGCGGATTGTGATCGCCGTCATCTGCGCCATGCCCATGGAGCTGCGTCCGCTGCGCCGGCGCCTTCGGCTCCGGAAGACTGCGCTGGGCTACGTCGGCAAGTTTGGCGGCCGGCTAGTGATCGCGTCGATCAGCGGGATCGGCACGGCGCGGGCCCATGCTGCGACGGTCCGACTGCTGGACGCCGTCGACATCGAGTGGGTGATTGTCGTTGGCATTACCGGCGCTATCGACAACGAGACGCGGATCGGGACGCTGGTGTTGCCAGAGCTGGTTGCCAACGGCGCCGACGGCTCGCAGTACCGGCCGAAGCCGCTCCCGCTCGGCAACACTCATGGAGTGATGTGGACAACCGATAGCGTCCTTGTCGATCCGGCGGTACACGCCGGGCTGCGGGCCCGAGGCGTCATCTCGGTTGACATGGAGACGGCCGCTATCGCGAAGGTGTGCGACGAGCGCGGCGTGCCCTGGTCGGTGGTGCGTGCGATCAGCGACCGGGCCACCGACGCGAGCGTGGACGCTGACATTATCGACCTGTGTCACCCGGACGGCAGGGTGAATTACCTCGCCGTCGCCCGCTACGTGACCAGCCACCCGGGCGCGGTGCCCCGCCTGGTCCGCCTGGCCAGAGATTCCAAGCTGGCAATCGAGAGGGCGGCCGACGCCGCGATCAGAGGTCTCGCAATGTCGTTTCCGCGGTGACCTATTCGCCGCCGCGGGCTATCGGGCGGTCCGGGTCAGAAATCCACTCCGACCATGAGCCCGGAAACAGCGCTGCCCGGTAACCCACTGCGGCGAGCGCGGCGACGGTAACGGTCGCATTGACCCCTGATCCGCAATAGATGCCCAGCCGACGCCCAGGATCGACGCCACGGTCGGAAAGCTGCTGGGCGAGCGCCTCGTTCGGCAGAAACGTTCCGTCGCTGGCCAAGACGACGGTACTTGGCAGATTCCGTGCGTTTGGAATGTGACCGGCAACCGGGTCGACAGGCTCGGTGTCGCCGCGAAATCTCTCAGGTGCCCGTGCATCAAGCAGAGTCACGTCGGCTGAGCCTGCCTGCTGCGCCGTCAACGTGGCGAGGCCTCCTGCGTACAGATCACTATGCGCCACAGTGACATTTCCGGGCCGCGGGCTGACAGGCCCGGTGTGGATGGCGCCGCCGGCTGACCGCCACGCCGCCAGGCCGCCGTCCAAAATGCGTACATCTGCCACCCCGGCGGCGGTCAGCACCCACCATGCCCGTGACGAGCCGACCCGGTTCCAATCGTCATAGACGACAACCGGCACACCCTGGCAGATGCCCCATCGGCGTGCGGCAGCCTCGAGGCGACGCCCGGAAGGGAGCGGATGGCGTCCTCGCCCGCGGATCGTGTGATCGCTGAGCTCCTCCTCCAGCGACACATATACCGCCCCTGGTAGATGACCCTGCATGTAGGCCGCACGCCCATCGGGTTCGTCCAGGCGCCAACGCACGTCAAGGATCGTCAGCGCAGTGCCGGCTTCGATGAGGCGCGCCAACTCACCCGCTGTGATCAGGACCTGGGTATGCGTGCTCACCGACACAGAGCCCCTATGAGTGAACACCCCCTCATCTTCAACATATAGCGGACCGGGGGGCTTGCGGCAAGGCCCGGGGCATGCCGCAAAATCGCTGCTCCGAGCTAAAACTCAGTGGAGGGGGTTTCACAGTGGTCAGCACATCAGTGCCGGATAAGTCGCCTCGAGAGGTCGAATCGAATCATGCTGTGGTGCTTGCCGGCGGGGGCCCGACAGGGCTGATGTTGGCAGGTGAGTTGGCGTCGGCAGGAGTCGACGTTGCCATCATCGAGCGGCGCGACACGCAAGACCTGATTGGCGCGCGTGCCGGGGGCCTGCATTCACGCACCATCGAGATTGTCGATCAACGCGGAATCGCGGAGCGGTTCATCTCGCAGGGACAGGTAGCGCAGGTCGCGGGGTTCTCCCAGATTCGTCTGGACATCAGCGATTTTCCCACCCGGCATCCCTACGGGCTTGCGCTGTGGCAAAACGAGATCGAGCGCATACTGGCGGGCTGGGTCGACGAGCTGGCCGTGCCGATCTATCGCGGGCGTGAAGTGACCGGTTTCGTCCAAGACGACACTGGCGTCGACGTCAGGGCATCCGACGGTCACTTTGTGCGGGCGGAATATCTCGTCGGATGCGACGGTGGCCGTAGTTTGGTTCGTAAAGCTGCCGGCATCGAGTTCCCTGGATGGGATCCGACGACCAGCTATCTGCTCGCCGAGGTCGAAATCGCCTTCGAGACAGGCCAAGAGCCGGAGTGGGGCATCCGCCACGACGCCCTTGGCGTCCATGCCGTCTCGAGGTCGGAGGACGAAGGCCCAGTGCGGGTCATGGTGACCGAGCAGCACCTCGGCCCCAGCAGCGAACCCACATTGCGGGATCTCAGCGACGCGTTGATCGCGGTATACGGGACGGACTACGGAATCCACAGTCCGGCCTGGATTTCCCGATTCACCGATGCGGCGCGACAGGCCGCGGCCTATCGCGACGGACGGGTCATGCTGGCCGGCGACGCCGCACACGTGCATCACCCGGTGGGCGGACAGGGCCTCAACACCGGTGTCCAGGATGCCGTCAACCTGGGATGGAAGCTGGCCCAGGTGGTCAACCAGACATCGCCGGAAAGCCTTCTCGATACCTACCATGCCGAACGGCACCCGGTGGGTGCGCGCGTCCTGCGCAACGCGATGGCGCAAATGGCGCTTCTTCGCTGCCCTGACGACGACCGCACCAAGGCCTTGCGCGAGACGGTCTCTGAGCTTCTCAGCATGGACGAACCTCGCAAACGATTCGGTGCGATGATGTCCGGTCTGGACATCCATTACGACCTGGGTGACGGCCATCCGCTGCTGGGGCGCCGCATGCCCGATCTCGACATCGTCACAGCCGACGGCCCGACGCGGGTATTCACCCTGCTGCACGACGCGCGCCCGGTGCTACTCAACGTCGGTGAGCCCGGCGCGTTCGATATCACCCCATGGGCAAGCAGGGTTCGGTTGATCGATGCCAAATATCCTGGTGCGTGGGAGCTTCCGGTACTTGGCGCGGTCACTGGTCCCCCTGCCGTGTTGATACGTCCCGACGGATACGTCGCCTGGGTGGGAGACGGCACAGCTACCGGATTGCGCGACACGCTGACCACCTGGTGCGGATCGCCATGATCACTTCTGCGCTCTGTTGCAGGCGTGCAGCGATTGCTCGCAATCGGATCGCGAACTGGCCTGCGAACCGGCACCCATAACCGCAGTCTAAGGGCCGTGATGTTCGGGCCTGCCCGTGCGACCACCCGACCGACCACGCCGAATTGCGTGGTCCACAGCCTGCGCTTGCTGCCCCCGGTATGCGCTTAGACTCCAAGAGGCCCGCTAACTCTAAGAAAGAAGCGCTGGTCACTTGCTGAACCGAACCACTGATCGCCCGCACCGACGTTCGTCGATCAGGACACGCTGATGGACGATAGCGACACCGCACGACGGGGCCGCGATCTTGCCGTCGACTTCTACCGGGTGTCAGGCGTGCTCGTCATCGTGCTCGGTCACTGGCTGGCCGCATGTGTGACCTATGACGACGGGCAGTTTGGCCGGCAAAACCCACTCGTCGACCTCCCCTGGACACACTGGCTGACATGGCTTTTCCAGGCGGTCCCGGTGTTCTTTCTAGTGGCCGGCTACGCCGGTGCGGTGTCTTGGATGCATTGGCGCGACGGCGGTATGTCGCGCCGGGGTTGGCTTCGGCGTCGACTGGCCCGAGTACTCGGCCCCACAGCGGTTTACGTCACGCTGGTTTCGGTAGTGGTGGCCGTCTTGGATATGTGCGGCGTGGCCCGTGCCGCGCTGGAGTACGCAGGCTGGGCGGTGGCGATGCACCTGTGGTTTCTCGCTGTGTACCTGTTGGTGGTCGCGCTGACGCCCATTGCGATTGCTGCACAACGGCATTGGGGGCTGTTGGTGCCGGCGGTGCTGACGGCGGCGGTCGCGTTGGTGGACGTCGTCTCAATCGGTGCCCATGTCCCCTACCTCGGCTGGCTGAATTACCTGCTGTGCTGGGCGACGCTCTACCAACTCGGAATGGCTTGGCGCGAAGGGCTGTTAGCCGGCCGCAGGATCGTGCTGCTGGCCACGGGATCGGCGATCGCGCTGGCATTGCTTATCTGGCTGGCGCACTATCCGGTCAGCATGATCGGGGTGCCCGGCCAAAAGGTGGACAACTCGGCGCCGCCCACGGTGGTGATGCTGGCCTTCGCCTGCGCGCAGGCCGGGGTGGCGATCGCGGTAGCGCCGTTGCTCAACCGTGTGTTGCGCCCCAGGCGCGTGCAGCGCCTTCTCCACGCTGCCAACGGCAATGTGATGGCCCTGTACCTGTGGCACATGGTGCCGGTCATCATCGTGGCGCTGGTCGGCTATCCGTCCGGATTGTTGCCGCAACCGGCGGAAGGAACTACGGCGTGGTGGCTGGCCCGACTGGAATGGGTGGTCATCCTTTGCCTCGTGACAGCGGCCGAGCTCGCGCTGTTGTGGTGGCGGCGAGGGTTTTTCGCGGCGCCGCTCCCCGCGTTCGGTACGCAGCTCGGGAGTCAATGGGCGGTACCAGTCATGCTGACAGGTGCCGTATTGACGGTGTACGGTCTCGCATTCTTCGCCTATGCGGGGTTTGCCCCCGCGGGGCACTTTCCCTGGCTCACCGCGCTGGTTTTCGCTGCCGGGGTGATCCTGGTGGCGTTGTGTCGCGCAGAGATCAGCTCGCGATCGACTGCCGGATCGGCCTCCCGCTAGCCTCGGCTTCGGCGGGGCACGCCACTCATTCGGCCAACGCGCGGCCCACGACCAACGGATCCGGCTCTCCCACAACCTAACTGTCCTTCTCGTCGTAGTCGGCCTTGGCGAGAACGTGGCGCATGGCGTTCATGCGGGCTCGCTTCTTGTCGTTGCTTTTGACGACGATCCACGGAGCGATGTCGCAATCGGTGGCGCTGAACGTTTCCTTCTTCGCCGCGGTGTAGTCGTCCCATCTGTCCGAAGACTCAAGGTCCATCTCCGAGAACTTCCACTGCTTCACTGGGTCGACCAGCCGGATGGCGAACCTGGTGCGCTGTTCGGCGGGTGAAACGGAGAACCACAGCTTGGTCAGGCTTATCCCGTCATTGACCAGCAGTGTTCGATAGCGGTGCCTGCTCGAGGAATTCGGCGTGCTGAGCCGGAGTACAAAATCCCATCACCTTCTCGACGACCGCAAGGTTGTACCACGACCGGTCGAACAACACTATCTCCCCACCGGCACGCAGGTGGCTCACGTAACGCTGGAAATACCACTGCGTTTGCTCGCGTTCGCCGGTCGTACGGATATCCCTCGCGCCAGGTGTCTACAGGACTGCCATCGCGATTGGGCAGAACTGGATCGTCGGGGTCCTCATCGTCGACGGTGTATCCGTGTTCGGGAGTCGAAAGGTCTTTCAGATCAATCTGTGTCATGGTCAGACGTTCCCGCTCGCAGTAGTGGGTTTCCGGGTCAACAGACGGTTAAAGTGCAACGTCACGAGGTTGTTTGCGGGCACTGCGGAAGCCGGTGCAGTCTGCCGGGGTCGTTGCCCTCCAGCTTGAGATAGCGTCGTCCGTCCGCTGTGGTGGCAGCACTGATCGGCAGCTCCCTGCCGTCGGCGCTGTCGAGTTCCACGAATAGCTGCAGTTCTCCGGATTCGACGAACAACATCGCGTCATCGTTGGAAAGTTTCCAGGGCTGCCCGTCGCCGGGCCATCGCCCACCGACCAGCCGGATGTTGCCGCGGCCGTCCTCCTGCCCCTCGTCAGCTTCAGCAATGACGCAGCTGACCCACAGTTTCCCCGGAAGTGGACGGAAGTACACGGCGAGACGCTGGCGGTTGAGATTCACGTCGACCGGTATTCCGATGGGCGGCAGCGATGTGCCCTCCGGATGGTCGTTTAGTGATTTCTTGACTTGACGTGACCCGATGCCCGTGCCGAACCAGTCAATCGTCAGCACGGTGGTGATGTACTGCGCGATCGCGAGTGACAGCAGACCGCCGGCACCACCAGCACCCACTCCTGCAGCTCCGACTGCCCAGGTGACTGGCAGCGCAAGCAGCCCGACAATAGCGGCGGCGCCAGCAGCTGCGGCGGTCTTGCCGGCTGTTGTTAGGGTGAAGTCCGGATTCACTTCTGGCTCAGGAGGATTCTGTGTGGGCCGCACCCCCACGGTCCTCGGAAGTGCATCGAACCGTTCGCTGACTCGCTTGACTTCCGCCTCGTAGTCCTGGTCGCTTAGCTCACCGGCGCGCTTCTTGTCGCCGGCTGTCTTCAACGCCTGTTCGAGACTCTCGATGTTTTCCACGTCGGCTCCCAAGGCCTCCGTGCCTTTCGGGTCGCGCGGGATGTCGTCAAGGCGCATCTCGTAGGTCACCTTGAAGGTGGCGTTGAAGTCGTAGAGCTTCGTTTCGGCACTCACCGTGCCGTCGATGACCAACCGGCCATCCCCGGTTCGCGGCACAATATCGGTGTCTAAGGCGTCCAGACTGCGCTCTTGGCCGCCGACCTTGATGGTCTTCGGTCCCTCCAGCAGGCAAGGTACGTCGGCGGCGAAGTCGCTCTCGTCGAGATCGAAGCTTTTCATCACGGTGTCGCGGACCTGCCGCAGGACGCTCCACCCGGTGACCGCCAATCCGGTCTTTTCGTGCGGGTTTTCAGCGAGGACGGACGCGGGAAGCTCCTCGCCGGACGGCAGTGCGCGCAGCGTTTTCAGCTGGACCACCAAAGATTCATGGGTGTCGTCGCCCACGTCGAAGCGCTGCACAATGGCGTCGAGAGCCTTGAAAGTGCTGTCGTCTTGCGCTTCGGGGTCCACGTCCACCGGCGATGGCAACAGATTCACGACGCCGTCGTCGCCGAACTTGCCGACCTCTGGGCGGACGGCGTCGGCGATCTGGGCGGCCAGCGAATCAAGCACCCTGGTTCTCGCCTCGTCGTCAGAAAGGCTGGGATGTCGCAGCTTTTCCAGGTTCACCATCAGTTCCCCGGCGATGCTGTGGGTTATCCAGTACGCCTCGGCATAGTCGAGTTCCCAAGTGATCCGCGGATCTTGCCCGGCAAAAACGGTGTCGCCTTGGGGGCGGCGCTCGATGTGCGGACCGAACAGCCGCGCGGCGTACTGGTCGCGCAGCGACGTGGCCACCAGTACAGGAGCATCTTGCGCATCGAAGTTCAGTGCGATGGTCTGCTTGCCCGGCTCCGTTTCGTGCGGCTCGAGCTGATCATGAATCGTCAACCGGCCGAACAGCGGAATCTCGTTGTACGGTATCTCGCGTGACTCGCCGGCGCGCGGACCGTCGGGCACGGTGATAGTTAGCGGCGGCAGCGACACCAGCGGAATACAGGTCACCGAATCCAGGACGATTTTCGAATCGAAGATCACCAGGTCGATCGCGAAATGGCGCAACGGATCATGGGCCTGACCGCCGATCTCCTCCTGCCACAACCGCTGATGCGAATCAAGGACGAACCAGACGCGATCCAGCGTGAGATCAAGAGTGGCCGTCGCAGAGTAGCCGGTTCCGTCGACCGACTGCGTGTACCTGTCGCCGCTGAACATGTCGACCGTCTGATCCTGGACGCGTTGACGGTGAATCTCGATGATCGTGTCGGGGCGATCCATGCCAATCGTGTGACCGTCGGCGTTCTTGCTCAAACGTCCGCACCAGCGGCTGGGTGGCCGTGATCAGGACCCGGCCGCGATGCAAGGCGTCAGACAGGCCACGCCTCGCGCCGCCAGGCGGCGTCCCAGAACATCCACTCATAGCGGGCGGTCGTGGCGAAGTGCGCCCGGGCGCGGGCCTCATCGGCGGCGGAGAGGCTCTGGCCGACATGATCAGCCAGACCGAGCACCTCGGCAACGATGGCTTGATACTCGTCGCCCGCGTAGGTATCGATCCAGCTCTGGTAGCGCGGATCGGCCGAGCCGCGCTTGACCAGTTCGCCGCCCACCTCGGCATAGATCCAATAGCACGGCAGTATCGCCGCGAGCCCGTCGGCGAAGGTGCCGCTGTAGGCGGTGGCCAGCAGGTAACTCGTGTAAGCGCGGGTCGTCGGTGCGACGGGCATGGCATCCGTGTTCGCAATGCCCAGTTGGGTCAGCAGTGAGGCGTGCAGGGCGAGCTCGACGTCGACGATGCCGGCGGCGTGCCGCGCGAACATGCCGACGCCGCCCGGGCTGGGCGCCTTGCTGCCCACCACCGTCAGCGCGCGGGCAAAATCGTGCAAGTAGTATGCGTCTTGGATGAGGTAGTGGGCGAACGTATCGGGGTCCAGGCTGCCGTCGGCTAGGCCGGCCAGGAACGGGTGCTGCAGGATCGCCGCGTAGATGCCGGCCACCTCGGCCCACAGCCGTCCGGTCCAACCGTCTCGCGTCACGCCTGCGATGATCCCAGCCCGATGACAGCTGTTGCGCCGCCTCGACTGACAAATACCGACCGCGATGGTTGAGTCGCAGTGTGCGATCCACCGAGGTTGGGGTTATCGGCGCCGGGATTGTGGGTTTAGCGACCGCCTACGCCCTAACCGAGCGCGGGGTCTCAGCGACGCTCTATGAGCGGGGCGTGCCCGGGCATGGTCAGTCGGGCGGGGAGTCACGCATCTTTCGGCATGGCCACGACGACCCTCGCATGGTTGATTTCGCCAAGTGCGGCCGGCTGATCTGGGATGAGTGGGCTGAGCGTTTCGGCATCGAACTGGTCTCCAGCGATGGCGTTGTCGCGATCGGGGCTTCCGCCGAGCGCCGGCTTGGCGTGCTCCAAGATGTCGGCGGTATCTCGGTCCGGCGCATCGACGCCGAGGAGCTGCATGAGCGGTTGCCTATTCTGGCCGGCTTCGACGGCGTTGTCGTGCTTGACGAACGCGGCGGCTCGATTAGGACCAGCGCGGCGATTTCTGCACTCACCGCCGCGCTGGCTGACCGGCTCGTCGCCGACGAGGTGCTGTTGGTGCGTGCCACACCCGCAGGCACTGTCGAGGTCCGCGCTGGCGGTGTTGCCGCAGAGCACCGCAGCGTGGTCGTGTGCGCTGGCCGTGGCACTAGTGCGCTTGCTCGCGGGATGGGTCTTGCTCTACCCGTACGCAACGGGGCCCATGTGCGCCTTACCTACGACATCCGCGGAGAGCCGCCGCGGACACTGGCATGCCTACAGGACAGCAGTGGCGTATTCGGCGAAACCGGCGTCTATGCCGCGGCGCTGCCCGGCAATGGTCGATACGCCGTCGGGCTCAGCGACCATGTCGATGCCCCTGAGGGTGGACTGCTGGATCCCCCGGCCCTCGCCCAACTTGCTGAGCGGGCCAGCGTCTACGTCAAGCGTGCCCTACCCGGCCTTGATACCGAGCCCGTTGATGTCCGCCATTGCTGGGTCACCGAACTCCCGTGGGGTTCGGACGGCCTGGGCGTGTGGTCGGTCCACAACGTCTTTTTTGTTGCGGGCCACAACCTTTTCAAGCACGCGCCGGCACTTGGTCGTGCGCTGGCAGCTGCAGCTACAGGTGACGACCTGGCCGAACAACTGCGGCCCGACGCGCAGCTGGGCGGTCCGCCTAGCTAGCGTCCGCTGGCGCTCGAATGTGCAAGACCCATAGTCTAGCAACAGGTTTGGGTCACGGCGCTGAGCAGGCAACGTACCAGTAGCGAGAGCCGCGCGGATGCTTCGTGCATTACTTGGTGGGATTGCCTATTCCCATTCGTGCCCGGCGTTCTTCCTTATATCGTGCACCTGTGCGTGAGATGAACCGTCGCAGTGTGATGTTGATGCTGGGAATCGGCGCTATGGCAGCCGCGACTTCCCTCCCCAAAGCTGGTGCCCACCCGTCATCACCACCGATGCCGGCGCCCACCGCACCGCCTGGTGCCACCACCGGTGGCTACCTTTTTCACGACGAGTTCGATGGACCGGCCGGTTCAGCGCCCAATCCGGCGAACTGGACAGTGGCCACACATCGGACGCCGATCACGAACCCGGTGGGATGGGACAGACCCGACTTTTTCTACCAG
>NZ_CAXUCH010000040.1:16220-25506 GCF_964249325.1 uncultured Mycobacterium sp.
CAGTACCGGGACGATCGCCGAAACGTCTTCGTCGACGGCAACTCCAATCTCGTCCTGCGCGCCACAAAAGAGGGCGACACCTACTACGGCGGTCTGGTCAGCGGCAACTGGCGCGGACCCAGCGGCACCACATGGGAAGCCCGGATAAAACTCAACTGTTTGACCGCGGGGTGCTGGCCGGCGTGGTGGTTGTCCAACGACGATCCCGGCCGCAGTAGCGAAGTCGACCTGCTCGAGTGGTACGGCAACGGGGAGTGGCCCTCGGGAACGACTGTCCACGCCAACCCCGAGGGAACGGCATTCGAGACTCATCCGATCGGGGTGGACGGCGGATGGCACACCTGGCGATCGCGATGGGACCAGAACGGCTTCTACTTCTGGGAAGACTACGTCGACGGCGCGGAGCCCTACTTCACCGTTCCGGCCATCGGCATCGAACATCTCGAGTTGCCGATCCGCGAGTGGCCTTTCAACGATCCCGGATACACGATGTTTCCCGTGTTGAACCTGGCGGTTGGTGGTTCGGGCGGCGGTGATGCCAGACAGGGCAGCTATCCGGCGGACATGCTCATCGACTGGGTGCGGGTCTGGTAACGCTACGAGTTACACACGAGTCCGTCAGAACGGCGGCTCGTGGAGGACCAGGCTGATGAAGGCGTAGGCCATGCACAACAGCAGGTTCAGTGCTGCCAGGATGAGGCCCGCCACCAGAAGACATTGGATGCCGCGGCGTCGGGTGCGGTGGAGTTTGGCGACGCGCTCCTCGCGCTGTATCTGGGTTGTGGTGAGCGCAAACTGGACGTCCACCAACTCGCTGGAAGCGACGGGGGCACCCGCCGCTATTGCCTGAAGCCGCACCGCGGGGATTTCGACCCCGACCTCGGCGAAGCGTCGGCTCATTTGCCGTGCCCGTCTACGGGTGAGTACGTGATCCCGCCCCGGCAGCCGATGCCGCCCCCTACCCCGTTCGTCACTCCATAGGTTTGACGGGATCGTCATAGACGATCACTTTAACGCGACTTAGTCGCTACGGCCCGATAACATCGCCATCACGTTCCGAAAGTCGTTTATTTCGGCCCCACTTCGTCTTGGTACTTCCTGGTCATGTGATCGATGGCGTGCAGTTGGGTCTGCGCGAGGTCGTCGCGTACTTCGCTGGCCCGCACAGCGGCGTCGAGCGTCGGTTGCGCCTGGCCCTGGAAGTGTGGCATCACCTCGGCGGCGAACAGTTCGGCAGATCGCTTGGTCGCCGCGGGATTGGCCCACTCGTGGGCCATCTGCAGCATGCAGCCAAATCCGCCGGACTGCTCCCACAGCCGCTGCACCTGTGCGCGCGCCCGCTCCGGCGTGCCGATCACCCCGGCGCCCGCGTTATTGATCATGTCGATCATCTCGTCGAGCTGGTCCCCCGGCATGGTCATCTGCGGGAATGCGGCCACCTTCTGGAAGTAGTGGAACCACGGCTCGATTCCGTATTTCACGTCGGCGCGGGCCTGCTCGTCGGTCTCCGCGATGTGGAATGGCCCAACCAGCCGCCAGTTCTTGCGGTCGACCCGCTTGCCGAAGGCCGCGGCACGCTCTTCGACGATGCCCCAGTGGTAGGCCAGCGCGTCAAAGCCTTCGATGCTCAGCGTCGCCCCGATCGACAGCAGGCCGATGCCGTGCTTGCCGGCCAGCCTGGCGCCCGTCGGCGAGGCGACTGCGGCAACCGCCAAGGGAATCCCGCCCTCGGAATACGGGGCGAGCTGCAACTTCGCGTCGAACAACTCGTGAGTGGCGGTTTTGGCGGTCACGGTCTCACCGGCCAGTAGGCGGACCAGAATCTCGAGATTGGTTTCGAGCAGCTCGCGGGTGTCGGTCGGGTTCAACCCGATCATCGCCGAATCGGTGGGCAGCGAGCCCGGACCTACCCCGCCGATCACGCGACCATGTGTCAGGTGATCAAGCAGCATCAGCCGATCGGCAACCCACAGCGGGTTGTGGTAGGCGAGTGAGATGACCCCGGTACCGAGCTGAATCCGCTTGGTTCGTTGCGCAGCGGCGGCGATGAAGATCTCCGGTGAACTGATGATCTCGCTGCCCGCGGAGTGATGTTCACCGAACCACACTTCGTCGAAGCCCAGCGCGTCGATGTGTTCGACGAAGTCCAAATCCCGCTGCAACGCCAGCGTCGGATTGGTGCCCGCACGGTGGAACGGTGCCATGAAATATCCGAACTTGAGCTTGCCCATCGGGGTCCCCTTCGACATCGAGTTGCCCGAACCTTAAACCTTGCGGCGCGTCGTAGTACGTGAAAGAGGCGCACCGCTCCAGCGGAGATATGGTTGGTTAGTTTCGGATCTTCGACTTGGGGCGGTGACTGCTGATGCGCTACAACCCTCCCCCGAATTGGCCCAAGCCACCTGAGGGTTGGGTGCCGCCACCTGACTGGTCGCCGGACCCATCGTGGCCGCCACCTCCCCCGGGATGGAAGCTCTGGTTGGACGATGGGCCGGGCTCGGAGAGATCCAAGTCGGTGCTGCATCGAGTTGAGCGCAGCAGCGACGACGTCGAGTACTTCGGCGATGACGTGGCATGGTCCGCGGATTCCGGCCAAGGGCCGACGCATGCGCAGATGAATGCCGGAGCGTCGCCGTCGTCGCAACCGACCGAGGTCGCGCCCGAGGAGCTTTCTGCGCAACACCTCGGGCAGCGCGCCACCGTCAAGTGGGACGGCGAGCAGAGGTACGACATCGGCACGATCGTCGCCGTCTCCGCCGATTCAGCGGCGATCAGCGTCAGGCTCGCCGGATTTGATACGCCGATTTCCTTTCCCCGATCGCGGCGCGGTCCGGCCAACCCGCGCTTTTACGTGTGGATCTGACCGGCCACGGTGGCATCCTCGCCTTATGGGCTTGCTGTTCCGGCTTGCGGAGCTTCTGCTGGTTCTGTTGCCGCTGGCCGGCGTGATCATCGCCGGGGTCAAGGCATTCTTGGCCGGACAGCGGCGGCGTGTGGAGTCCAGCGAGCCGGATCGAGCGGGCCGGGTGGAGTCGGTGGCGCCTGGGCGTACCGGCGGTAGCCAAGTCGCCCAGTGGAGCGCGATCAAACGCATCCTCGAGGAGCACAGCCGGACGGATGCACGGTGGCTGGAATACGAACTCGACGTTGCCAAACTGCTGGACTTCCCGCTCATGACCGACATGCGCGATCCGCTCACCATCGCCTTCCACAAGGCCAAGCTCAGAGCAGACTTCCTGCGCCCGGCAAAAGCCGAAGATCTTGTCGACGATCGCGAAGCCGCAGCGCAGTACCTCGCTGCTTTCGAGGACTACGTAACCGCATTCAATGCGGCTGAGACCGAGGCCATCCGGAGACGCTGCAACGACTTCTCCCAAGACGGACAGCAGCGGATCGCGCGTGCGCGAAATCTGATGCGTGTGGCCTCAGATCCGGCCGCGACCGCACCCGAACGTCAGCGTGCATACGACCTTGCCCGTAAAGAACTTGACGGTCTGATCGTGTTACCGCCCGCGACGCGGGCAAGCATCGAGCGCGGGATTTCCGGGGAGATCGACAAATAGCAGCGCTCAGACCGGCGTGGGTTCGCCGACTTTGACGAGCATCTTGCCGATGTTGGCCCCGGTGAACAGCCCATTGAGCGCGTCGACGCACGACTCTATGCCGTCGAAGACGGTCTCGCGGTGGACGAGTTTGCCTTCTTGCTCCCAGCGACGCAGATCGGCGAATGCTTCGTCGAAGCGGTCCCACATCTCCAGGGCGTTAAACCCTTGCATGAGTGCAGTTTTGGCCAGCAGGTTCACGTAATTCGCCGGCCCTGGATGCTCGCCGGTCAGGTAGCTGGAGATGACGCCGCAGAGGACGACCCGTGCCTTGGGCGCAAGGCGGCCCAGCACCGCGTCGAGGATCGGCCCGCCGACGTTGTCGAAGTACACGTCGACGCCGCCGGGGCAGTGCTGCTTGAGCGCGGCCGCCAGATTGCCCTCCTTGTAGTCGATGCACGCGTCAAACCCGAACTGCTCCACAACGACTCGGCACTTCTCCGGCCCGCCGGCGATCCCCACAACTCTGGCGCCGGCGATCTTGGCGATTTGCCCGGCCACCGACCCGGTCGCGCCTGCGGCGGCCGACACCACCACCGTCTCACCGGGCTTCGGCTTGCCGATGTTGGTCATGCCGAAGTAGGCGGTGGCGCCGGTCGGGCCATACACCGACATCACCGCCAACTGGTCCTTTGCATCCGGGATCGGCGTGCTGAACACGTCGTCGCGGATAATCACGTATTCCTGAAATCCCGAGAGCGTGGTGACGACGTCGCCGATCGCGTAGGCGTCACAGCGCGACGCCACCACCTCACCGATCCCCGCCGCCCGGATCACCTCGCCCAGCTGTACCGGTGGCAGGTAGCCGGGCTGGTCGTTGAGCCAGGTGCGCACGGCGGCATCGATGCCGATATAGGTGTTGCGCAGCAGCGCCTCACCGTCGGCGGGCTCGGGTGCCGGCGAAGTGATCAGTTCGGTGTCACCGGGCTGGACGAGGCCGGTGGGGCGGCGACGCAGCACGATCTGACGGTTCATGAGGTCAGGCACGACGCGAAACTACCGTGCTAGCGCGCTGGCCGGTGGTGCGCCGGTAAAACACGGCGATGATGACTGGCTCGCCGGGCCCCGCAGCTTGAAAAACGGCGTCTGACTGGTTGCCATGCCTAGACCTACTAGCGGGTAGCAAAACGCCGGCATCAAGAATCAAGGAGATAGACTCGCATCGTATCGTCGGGGAAACCGCTGGACAGGAGCGTAAAACCCATGGCCACCAACATCGAAGCGGACGCAGAGACCCGCTCACCGTTCGAACAGCAAGTCGCCGCCACCCAGCGGTACTTCGACAACCCCCGGTTCGACGGAATAATCCGCCTCTACTCGGCCCGCCAAGTCGTAGAGCAGCGCGGCACGATCCCCACCGACTACACCGTGGCACGAGAGGCGGCGACGGCGTTTTACGCCCGCCTGCGCGAGCTGTTCGCCCAGGGCAAGAGCATTACGACATTCGGCCCATACTCTCCCGGGCAGGCCGTAACCATGAAGCGGATGGGCATCGAAGGCATCTATCTCGGCGGTTGGGCGACATCGGCGAAGGGCTCCACCACTGAGGACCCCGGGCCCGACCTGGCGAGCTACCCCCTGAGCCAGGTGCCCGATGAGGCCGCCGGGCTGGTCCGGGCGCTGCTGACCGCCGACCGCAATCAGCAGTTCCAGCGCCTTCGCATGAGCGAAGCTGAACGCGCCGCAACCCCGGCTATCGACTTCCGGCCGTTCATCATCGCCGACGCCGACACCGGCCACGGCGGTGACCCGCATGTCCGTAACCTGATCCGGCGCTTCGTCGAGGCCGGTGTGCCCGGATACCACATCGAGGACCAACGCCCGGGCACCAAAAAGTGCGGCCATCAGGGTGGCAAGGTTTTGGTGCCATCGGATGAGCAGCTCAAGCGGCTCAACGCCGCCCGCTTCCAGCTCGACGTCATGGGCGTGCCGGGCATCATCGTGGCACGCACGGATGCCGAGGCGGGCAACCTGATTGACAGCCGCGCCGACGAGCGCGACCAGCCCTTCCTCCTTGGCGCCACCAACCTGAAGATCCCGTCGTACAAGTCCTGCTGGCTCGCGCTGATGCGACGTTTCTACGACCTCGGAGTCAAAGAGCTCAACGGTCACTTCCTCTATGCCCTTCCCGAGGGCGAGTACGCCGCCGCTGACGCCTGGCTTGAGCGCCAAGGGATTCTGGAGCTGGTCAAGCAGGCGGCCACCGGTTGGCAGAAAAACGGGCAGCAGTCGGTCGACGCTCTGTTCGACAAAGTCGAGGCCCGATTTGTCGAGGCCTGGGAGGACGACGCCGGGCTGGAGACCTACGGCGAGGCCGTTGCGGATCTACTCGAATTCCGGGAAAGCGAGGGCGAACCGGCCGAGATGACCGCGGCCGAGTGGCGCGAGTTCGCCAAGACCGCTTCGCTGTACGAAGCGCGTGAAAAGGCAAGAGAGCTAGGCGCCGACGCCGGATGGGACTGCGAGCGCGCGAAAACGCCCGAAGGCTACTACCAGGTCCGCGGCGGCATACCGTATGCGATCGCCAAGTCGCTTGCCGCGGCGCCGTTCGCGGACCTGCTTTGGATGGAGACCAAGACCGCTGACCTGGCCGACGCCAAACAATTCGCGGACGCGGTCCATGCCCAGTTCCCGGACAAGATGCTCGCCTACAACCTCTCCCCGTCGTTCAACTGGGACACCACCGGCATGACCGACGAGCAGATGCGGGCCTTCCCCGAGGAACTCGGCAAGATGGGCTTCGTCTTCAACTTCATCACCTACGGCGGACACCAGATCGACGGGCTCGCCGCCGAGGAGTTCGCCACCGCGCTGCGGCAGGACGGCATGCTGGCGTTGGCGCGCCTGCAGCGCCAGCTGCGTCTGGTCGAGTCGCCTTACCGGACGCCGCAAACTCTGGCGGGTGGCCCGCGCGCCGACGCCGCGCTGCTGGCCACCTCAGGGCGCACGGCGACCACCAAGGCCATGGGCAAGGGTTCCACGCAGCACCAGCACCTCGTGCAGACCGAGGTGCCCAAGAAGCTGCTGGAGGAATGGCTGGCGATGTGGAGCGAGCACTACAAGCTCGACGAGAAGCTTCGCGTACAGCTGCGACCCCACCGCGCCGGTTCAGAGCTGCTTGAACTCGGCATCTTCGGGGAGGGCGAGGAAGAACTCGCCAACGTGATCTTCGCGCCGTTCCAAGACCGGCGCGCGAGCACGATCCTCACGGTGCGTGACCAGAACACCTTCGAAGAGAAGTTGCGTCAGAAGCGCCTGATGACCTTGATCCACCTGTGGTTGGTGCACCGCTTCAAGGCCGCCGCGGTGCACTACGTCACCCCCACCGAGGACAACCTCTATCAGACCGAGAAGATGAAGTCGCACGGCATCTTCCGTGACGTCCACCAAGAGGTAGGCGAGATCATCGTCGCCGACGTGAACCAACCGCGCATCGAGGAGCTGTTGGCGCCCGATCGCAAAGCACTGTGGCGGTTGATCCGCAAGGAGGCCTAGCGGCGATCGCAAGCGCGACGCGCCCTGCAACCCATGACAGGATGTGCAGGTGCAGCATGTGATTAATCGTCGGACGGTGTTGACGGGTGCTGCGATCACGGCGGGTACTGCCGCGGTCGGAGTCGGTGGCTACGAGTTCCTACACAAGCCCGGCCGGAGCGATTCAGCGGTAGTTCGCGGTAACAAGCCGAACATCCTGGTGATCGTTGTCGACCAGATGCGCGGCCCCCGGTGGTTTCCGGAGCCTGACAAGCTCGACGCCTTACTGCCCAATATCGGTCGATTAAAAAGGAGCAGCGTCTCTTTCGAGTCGCACTACAGCGCCTCGAATATGTGCACGCCTTCGCGTGGCGTGATGACCACCGGTTTGTATTCGCATCAAACCGGATGTTTGTTCACCGGCGAAGGGCCGAGCGAATCGAGCCTGGCGCCGAAGTTCCCCACATGGGGAAGTATGCTGCGGCAACAGGGCTATCGCACATGGTGGTGGGGCAAGTGGCATCTCGGTCACTCGGGTGATGTGACGCCGGAAGGCCTTGAGGCACACGGATATTCCGGTGGAACCTTTCCATCGCCCAACGGCTCGCCGAATCAGGGGCTGCAGAAAGATCCCAGCATCGTCGACCAGTTCTGTCGATGGTTCGACGACAACGCCGGCAACGGGCCATGGTGCACGACTGTTTCGCTGGTCAATCCGCACGATATTTGTTGGTGGCCGAAAAACCCCTTGCCCGAAGGTGTTCCACACTGGTTTGACGCCGGGCCGGTCAACTTCGAGACACCCGATGACCTACATCGGCGCGGTAAGCCGCAACTGCAGATCGACTTCATGAACTTCATGTCCCCGCTGTTGACGGGCATGCTGACATATTCAGGGCCCGATGTCGCACCCCAGTGGGCCCGCTGCCTGGACATGTATCTGTGGCTACAACAGCAGGTGGACGCCCAAATCGGACGGGTACTCGACAAACTGGCCGCACATCCGGCGATCGACCGCAACACCGTCGTTGTGTTCACCTCGGATCACGGTGAGTACGCAGGGTCACACGGCCTGCGCGGCAAGGGGGCGGCGGCCTATGAGGAGGCGATCCGGGTGCCGCTCTTCATTCGCGACCCGCACGGACATCTCACTCCCAAACCCGGGGATACCCGCGCTCAGCTCACCTCCAGCGTCGACCTGGCCCCACTACTGCTGACCATCGGCCATGGCGGAAACGGGTGGCGCGCCGAGCCCCGCTACTCCTACCTGGCCGGCCGTGCCGACCTCGCGCGCATCGCCGAAAAGCCAGCAGCGCAAGGCCGACCGTGGATCGCGCATGTCACCGACGACATGTCGGTGGAGGAGATGGCCACGCTGTTGAAGTCCCCCAACACCCGCGCCGTGTTCGGAACATCCGAGCTGCCGACCAATATCCCCACCTCCTCACCGAGTCACATCTTCGCGGTGCGGACCCGTGATGCCAAGCTCGCCATGTACTCATATTGGAAGCCCGGCGGCATGGAAATCGACACGTCGCGCCCAATCGAGCGCGAATTCTACGACTATTCAACACCTCTGGGTGCTCAAGAGGTCGACAACCAGGCCGGCCGCAACGGCAAGGAAGCGGCGCTACAGGCGCTCATCGAGCACGAGGCGCTCCAAGAGGTGCGAGCACCTCTGCCGAGCTTCCTGGGCGACGCTCAGGAACAGGGTCTTGCCGACATGCGACAGCTTGTCGCGCTGCGTGAAGGTTGACGCGGATCTGCGGTTCGATTGCGTTCATCCACCGGGCGGCGACCAGTGCACCACTTTCATCGCGGTCATCTCGTCGAGCAGCTCGGGGCCGAAACCGAATCCGCTGCCGCTGGCGCGCCGGGGTTCTGCGGCCCCGCCGGGGGCGCCGCCGAACACCGCGTTGATCTTCACGGTCCCCACCGGCAAGGTCCGCCAGGCCTCCTGCGCATGGGCCATGTCGGGAGTGAGCACGGTGGCGGCAAGCCCGTAGCGGTCGTCGACGGCTTCGGCCAGGGCTGTGTCGAAGTCCGCCGCGATACGCAGCGGAGCTACCGGCCCGAACGTCTCTTCGCGGAACACCAGCATGTCTGGGGTGCAACCGGCCAGCACCGTCGGCGGATAAAACGAGCCGGGGCCAGGCCGGGGCTGGCCTCCGACCAGCATCTTCGCCCCCCGTGCCAGCGCGTCGGTGACG
>NZ_CAXUCH010000040.1:25516-26500 GCF_964249325.1 uncultured Mycobacterium sp.
TCGGTGACGTGTCGATGGACCTGCTCGCGCTGCCGCTCGTCCACCAGCGGGCCGATCCGGTCGGCCCAACTGCGGGCTTCGGCGACCAGTGCGTCAACGAACGCATCCGCCGCAGCCTCCACCACGTAGACGCGTTCCACCGAAACGCAGATCTGACCCGCGTTGGCGAACGCTCCGAGCGCGACCTGCTCGGCCGCCCAGCGCGGCTCGACGCCAGCATCGACGATCAGCGCGTCGTTGCCGCCGTTCTCCAGCAATGCTTTGGCGCCGCGCTCAGCACACGCGCGGGCGATCGCTCGACCGGTAGCGGTGCTTCCGACGTGGGCCACGACATCGACCTGCTCGGCTGCGGTCAGCCGGGCACCAACCGCGCCGTCGCCGTCGAGGATCTCGAGCACACCGACGGGTAGGTGGGCTGCCAGTAGCTCGGCGAACCGCCGGCCGGTGCGGGGGCAACGTTCACTTGGCTTGTGCACCACGGTGTTTCCGGTGACAAGGGCGGCGCCCAGCAGTCCGGCTGCCACCGCGACCGGGTCGTTCCACGGAGTGAACACCGCCACGACGCCGCGTGGCTCAGGAACCATCAGATCTGTTGCGCCCCAGCCGCCCTGCAGACTACGGCCGCGGTGCAGCGGTCCAAGCTCGGCGTACTGCGCGAGCGTATCCGCGCCGGCCTGTACGCCGCCCAGCGCGTCCTGCCTGAGCTTGCCGGTTTCGCGTTCGTTCAGCTCCGCGAGCTCGTCGGCCGCTGCGCGGACGTCGGACGCTGCCGCTCGCATCGCGGCAGCCCGCTCGGCTGACGATGTCTGGGCCCATGCGCCAAACGCCGCGCTCGCCCGCGCGATGGTGTCGTCACAAGTGGCGCCGTCCGCGACCGGCACCCGGCTGACGATCTCACCGGTGCGAGGGTCGAGAACCGTCAATTCCATGGTCTGCAGCACGGATATGTGTTACCCGGCTCCCTGGCGATCAACACCGGGGAGC
>NZ_CAXUCH010000041.1:0-4701 GCF_964249325.1 uncultured Mycobacterium sp.
GTGCCCAACGCCGGGCGTAACTGCGGCGGCCACTTGACCGTCGCGGCCGGCCCGTCGGCGATGTCACCGGCCAGCAGTTCGCGGATGATCGCGTCTTGTTCGGCGTTGGTGACCAGCCGCGGTGGTGCATCGCCGGCCCGCTGGGCGGCGAGCCGCAGCACCGCGAACGCATAGCTGTGCACGGTGCGCACTAACGGCTCGCGGGTCACTGCCGGGCACCGGCGATCACGGCGCGAGCGCAGCAACGCGCTAGTCATTGCAGCGCGTGCGCGCAGTCCGATCCGGCCCGAACCGGTAAGCAGCAGAACCGATTGCGGGTCGACCCCTGCGCTGATATGGGCTAGCGCAGCATCGACCAACAGGCTGCTCTTGCCGGTTCCCGGCCCGCCGAGCACACGCAGCCGCCCACGCAGGCCAGGATCCAACGCCACCCGAGCCTCGGCATCCCAGCGATCCATGGCGGCATGACACCACCGGGGTCTGACAAGTCAGCCCTACGCGACCAGGACTGCAGGTCAGGCGCAGTCAGCGATGCCAGCGGACCGGGCCGGCCCACAATGGCGGGCGATCGTCGGGAAAGCCGATATGGGTGACCATTACAGGAGCCGGAGGGGGCCTTTCCTCGACGGCATAGGTGCGGTCGTAGTCCGAGCGGCGGCGCGGATCACGCAACAACGCGTAGGCGGCGAGGATTTGTCGCAGCCGTTCGTCGGCAGCTGAATTCGGTTCTGCCGGGCGGACATCAGGGTGATGCGCACGCAATTCCCGCCGGTAGGCATGCGTGATCTCGTCTTGGCTGGCGCTCGGCGATACGCCAAGCACCGCGTATGGGTCCGTCATCTTGGGCCACCGCATCTTTCCACCGCGCCGACGGAGGTGCGCAGGGTGGGCGCGCCTTCGGGTGCCATCGTATGCGCGCCCACCCTGACGTCTGTGCGGTCCGCTGCGAAAGCCACGCTTAGTGGCGGTGCGCGCGCAGTCGTGCTGCGTCAGTCGCGTCTTCGGTACGTAGCAACATTCGCGGACGGCAGTGTCACTGCATGGGTTCTAACCGTCTTAACCGTCCCAAACAGTCGGGGCATCACCTCCTCGATTGTTCGCCAACCATTGCCACGAACACGCCGACCAGCGGGGGATCGCGGCCTGGCCGCGGATGTGGCGAGTGAGCCGGGGCGTCAGGCCTTGATCGCCGTGCGCTCGGCCTCGCGGTTGATCTCGATGCGGCGGGGCTTTGCCTTCTCGGCCACCGGGATAGCGAGCCGCAATACCCCGTCGTGGTAGCTAGCCTCGATTCTGTCGGTGTCGAGGTTCTCGCCAAGGAATAGTTGACGGCTGAACACCCCTCGTGGCCGCTCAGCCGACACCATCTCCCGGTTCTGGTCGAGGTCGGGTCGTTCGGCGCGGACGGTCAGCACGTTGCGTTCCACGTCGAGATCGAGTGAATCCGTATTCACGCCAGGCAAGTCGAACTCCACGATGAACTTGTCACCCTCGCGCCAGGCGTCCATCGGCATGACGGCGGGCCGGGCCGCCGTACCGAGCACCTGCTGTGTCCAGCGGTCGAGATCCCGGAACGGGTCTGTTCGCATCAACACCATATTTCACCTCCCAGCTACAGCAGATGATCTATGTCTGCTGACATAGCTTTGTGATACCACGTATGGTATGGTTGCGCAAGTAGTAATCGCGTGGATGTCGCGATGGAGGAAGGGTTGACCGAGGACTCGTTACCACGTTCCGCGCGTGGGGTGTACGGCATTTCGGTGACGTCCGAACTGTCCGGGATCGCGCCGCAGACGTTGCGGCTCTACGAGCGCCGGGGACTGCTGACGCCATCTCGTACCGACGGCGGCGTGCGCCGCTACAGCGACGACGACCTGCGGCTCCTGAAGCGGATTTCTGAATTGGTCGCTCAGGGGGTGAACCTCGCCGGCATCGCACGCATACTCGACTTGGAGAACAGGAACAGTCAACTCGAGTTCGATAACACGCAGCTACAGTCCGACAATGCCCAATTGAAAGCCGGCCGAAAGCGGGCCTCAGGCGCCACCGCAGGAAACAAGAGGAGGAGGAATCATGGCGGACGTCGAGAAGATCCTGCCGGTTGACGAAACACCTGAAGCCGACGCGATCGACCAGCACCGAACAGTCGAGATCGGCGACGAGATCCAGCTGGACACCGACTATGTCGCAGACATCGGCGACCGGGAGGCCAACGAAGCCGACGTGATCGACCAGGCCACCATCGTGCCGCTGCCAGAAGACGACCTGGAAAGTCAGGTGTAAAACTCCTATTGCGCTAGGCGTCGGCCTCGCTGGGGAAGTTGTTCATGTGCTCTGCTGCTGCCCCAACTCGGTTGTCCCCGCTGAACAGGTGACCCCAGGTCTTCAGCGCGACAGCGGCAGCCGCGTCGTCGACATCTGTGCTGAGTTGGTCCTCGGCGAGGGCGACCAACGCGTCAGCAAGACCGACCGGGTTGAGGCTGTGCTGCTTAGCCGTCTGCATGATTTCGACGAACGCCCGGTCAACCCGGTACCGGCGTAAGGCGACGAGCACACCTTCGGCGGTGTCGAGAATCCGTGCGCCGGCCCGGCGTGTCTGCGGGGGCCGACGGTATTCGTTCATCGATTCTCGCATCCTTCGCATCGGGATCGCCTGTGAATTGGCCTGCGTGGCTGACGATCGGTCATCGCATTTCGGCCATGCACGCTTGCCACATATAACCTGTGCCATTTGTCACATATTTCGTCGGGTTAAGGCGCTACCCCCCAAGGCCGGTTCACGCTTTGCGCGCAGGCTGGCACGATCGACGCGTGACCGACGATCTTCATGTGCACCAGTACGGCCCGCAGGGCCCCGCGCAAGTCTTGGCACTGCACGGGCTCACCGGGCACGGGCAGCGCTGGCAGCGGTTAGCCACTCACCACTTACCCGAGACCAGCATTGCCGCACCGGATTTGATCGGGCACGCCAGGTCGTCGTGGGCCGCACCGACCATCGATGCCAATGTCAAGTCGCTGGCAGCCTGGCTCGACGAGCAGGGCGATCACCCCGCGGTGGTGGTGGGCCATTCGTTCGGCGGTGCGGTGGCGCTGCATCTGGCCGCCACCCGCCCGGACCTGGTGGCTGCGCTGGTGCTGCTGGACCCGGCGATCGGCTTGGACGGCCAGTGGATGCGCGAGATCGCCGACGCCATGCTCGCCTCCCCCGACTACCCCGATGTCGAGGAGGCGCGTGCCGAAAAAGCGACCGGCTCATGGGCCGCCGTCGACCCAGCGCTGCTTGACGCCGAACTCGACCAGCACCTTGTGGCGCTGCCGTGCGGACGGTACGGCTGGCGAATCAGCCTTCCGGCGATGATGTCCTATTGGAGCGAGCTGGCCCGTGACATCGTCTTGCCGCCCAAGGGAACTGCGACGACGCTAATGCGCGCGACGTGGACCTCGCCGGCATACGTGGGCGAAAAGCTCATCGGGGAACTGCAGGGGCGGCTTGGGTCCGATTTCCGCCTGATCGATGTGGAGTGTGACCACATGGTGCCGCTGGCCAAGCCCGCGGAAGTTGCCGCCGTGATCCGCGAACGGCTGCCCTGACCATGGCAACGGTTACCGGCGAACAGGTGGAGCGGGTGCGGGCGTTGGTCGCCGCGATTCCCGCCGGCAGGGTCGCTACCTACGGCGATATCGCTTCTGCCGCAGAGCTTTCCAGCCCGCGCATCGTCGGTTGGATCATGCGCACCGACTCCGCAGATCTGCCATGGCACCGGGTGATCACCGCCTCCGGTCGCCCGGCGCGGCACCTGGCCACCCGGCAGCTGGAGCTACTGCGCGCCGAAGGGGTGCTCGCGGTCGACGGCAGGGTCGCGCTGGAGGAGGCCCGTCACCGCTTTTAAAGCAACAGCCGGACCAACGCCGCGGTGCGAGCCAACCCAGGGAATGCCACCGCCGTCGACCGCGGGTGCAACGCATGCACCGCCAACCGAAACATCAACGCGCGCAACAACATCTGCGGCCATTCCGGCAGCGCATCCCACCGCTCGATCAAGCCGTCGTCAGCCTCCCCCCACGACAGCGCGTCAACGACGACCACGCCCGCCGCCCACGATGCGGGCCGCCAGTACGGCGTGATGTCAGTGATGCCAGGAGCAGCAGTGCCCGCGAAAAGCACCGTCCCATAAAGATCCCCGTGCACCAATTGGCTAGGGCTCTTTGTCGGTCGGCGCAACCCCGCAAGCTGGTTGATCAGGTCGATCGAACGCTGGGTGTCGGCCGTCGGGGGGGCTATCCGCGCCGCAGGCGGCACCGAATGCAGCGGACGGTCCTCCCAGGCGGCACGGTCGGCGGCGATGAAGACATCCACCTCCGCCCACGGCGATGTCGGGCCCTGGGTCAGAAAACGTGGACGCTCCAGTTTGCTGGTCGCCTCATGCAACCGCACCGCCACCGAGACCACTTCGTCGTGGCGGGGCTCGGGCCTACCGGCGACGAACGTGTCAGCGCGCCAGCCGGAAACCACATATCGGCCATCGGTCGAACGGACCGGACGGGCCAGGCGCACCCCGTCGACGAACAGCGTCTCGCGTACCCGGGCCGACCCCCCCCCCCCCGGCGGGGGGGGCCCCCAACCCAACCCCCCCCCCCCCCCCCCCCCCCCCCCCGGCCCCCCCCCACCCCCCCGGTGCCGGGGGCCCACCCCAAACC
>NZ_CAXUCH010000041.1:4711-9159 GCF_964249325.1 uncultured Mycobacterium sp.
CGGGCGTGGTCGGCCACCATCGACAACACCACCTCGCCGCACCGCCAGCCGCCTTCCCAGCAGTCACCCAGCGGTTCCGGTCGCACACCACTTAGCCCGAACGCCGCCAAAACGTGCTCGGGCGGCCGCTCGACAGTCACAGGGTCAGGGTAACCGCGCTGACGACGGGTAATGCCGCTAGACACGACGGCCCAGCTACCCTGAGCGGCATCGTTAGCGCGCTAATACATCACCATGTCGGGCTGCATCTGCTTGGCCCACGCCACGATGCCGCCCTGCAGGTGAACCGCATCGGAGAAACCGGCCTTCTTCACCGCGGCCAACGCCTCAGCCGAGCGCACGCCAGTCTTGCAGTACAGCACCGGCATCCGGTCATGCGGCAGCTTGGCCAGGCCCTCGCCGGAATTGATCGACGACTGAGGGATCAGCTGTGCACCGTCGATGTGGTTGATGTCCCACTCCACGGGCTCGCGAACATCGATCAGCGCGACCTTCTTGCCGGAGTCCAGTAGCTCGCGCAGCTCGCGCGGGGTGATGGCAGATCCCGCGGCCGCATCGGCGGCTTCCGCGGACACAACCCCGCAGAACTCGTCGTAGTCGATCAGCTCGGTGATCTTCGGCGTCGACAGATCCTTGCGGACCGTGATCGTGCGATAGCTCATCTCCAGCGCGTCGTACACCATCAGCCGGCCCAGCAGTGGTTCGCCAATACCGGTGATGAGCTTGATCGCCTCAGTGCCCATCACCGATGCGATCGAGGCGCACAGGATGCCCAGCACACCACCTTCGGCGCACGAGGGCACCATGCCCGGTGGCGGCGGTTCGGGGTAGAGGTCCCGGTAGTTGAGGCCACGGCCGTTGGGCGCGTCCTCCCAGAACACCGAGACCTGGCCTTCGAAGCGGTAGATCGATCCCCAGACGTACGGCTTTTTCGCCAGCACCGCGGCGTCGTTGACCAGATATCGGGTCGCGAAATTGTCGGTGCCGTCGAGGATCAGGTCGTATTGCTTGAACAGCTCGACAGCGTTGCCCGGCTCCAGCTTCGTCTCGTGCAGCCGCACTTGCACCAGCGGGTTGACTTCGGCGATCGAGTCGCGCGCGGAGTGTGTCTTGGGTCGGCCGATGTCGGATACGCCGTGAATGATCTGACGCTGCAGGTTCGACTCGTCGACAACGTCGTAGTCGACGATGCCGATGGTGCCGACGCCGGCGGCAGCCAGGTAGAACAGTGTGGGCGCCCCCAGACCCCCTGCGCCGATCACCAGCACTCGGGCATTTTTCAGCCGCTTCTGCCCGTCTAGCCCAAGATCCGGGATGATCAGGTGGCGGCTGTAGCGCGCAACCTCGTCCCGGCTGAGTTGGGCTGCTGGCTCGACCAGCGGCGGCAACGATGTCACCGGATATCTCCTTGGTCGTCTAGTTCTCAGGTCCGTCAGCCACAACCATCACAGCAGTTGTCTTTCTCGACGGCAAACAGATCAACCGTGCGCTGCCCGCGATGCTTCCCCGGGTTCTAGCGCGCCGCTAGGCGATCGGGTAAGGCCAGGGGTTGAACCGGCAGGTCTTGCCGTCGGGTTTGACCCACTCGGGGTCGAACTTGGCCTCGTCGTTGTTGGCCGTGGAAAACGTCTGCTGCATCATCACCGGCGCTAAAGCGCCTTGCTTGTCGCAGGGCTCATGGCGCTGGTAACCGATGGCGTGGCCGACTTCGTGGTTGATCACATACTGGCGGTAGGAACCGACATCGCCTTCGAAGGGGACGGCTCCGCGCACCCAGCGGGCCTCGTTGATGAGTACTCGCTGCTGCGACTCCCGCCCGAACACCGGGTTGTAGCAGGAGGTTTCCAGCGGGATCTCATAGCCGCAGCCTTCGCGGATCGTCATCGGCGAGCTCAACGAGATCCGGAAATCGGGATTGCCGTTGTCGATCCGGACGAACGCAAATTGCGGGTTATGAGTCCAGCTCTTGGGATTGGCCAACGTCTCGTCGACCATTCGGACGAACGCTTCATCGCCGCCGAACGCCGTGGTATCCACCCCGTTCTCGACCTCGACGGTGTATCGGAACACCTTGGCAGTGCCCTGCCCGAACTGGGGCAGGGCGCCGGGAACGATATGCCATGTCTTGTCACCGGCCTCGGTGAACGGACCGCCTGCCGGCAAGAGCCCCGTCGGCAGATTGGCGTCGAACTCGGTCAAGCCGCGAGGCGGCGCGTCGATAATCGACGTGCCAACCACCCCTATCGTCGGCGGACCCTGCGCCGGATCCTGCGACGTAGGGGCCGGCGCACCGGTCCCGGTCACGGTCTGATACAGGACCACCACCGTGACCGCGGTCAGCACCGGCAGCGCATACGCGCGCCAGCCGTAGGTCGACACAAAGCGACCCAGCCAGGTTTGTTTGCGCCAGCGGCGCCCCCTGTCGCGGTTGGAGCGTGGCCGACCGGAGCCCCAGGCGAGCGGGTCGCGCTGAGCGCGCAGCGGTTCCCGCCACTCGTCGCGGAGGACGGGTACCCGACTTCCCCCGCGCTGCGCCGAGTCGTAGGTCACTGCCCCAGGATGGCACAGCTACCACTGGCTGGGGACTCTTGGCGCGCCCGTAGGGTGCTGCCGCACGCTGTTGCGCCGACGTTTAATCCGTCGATGGCGGTCGGGAATTCGCGGGGGCACTCGCGCGGGGGTAGTAGTGTCATTCGCACAGGCCGTGTGCGGCGACGCCGACGTTATGTGGCCGACAACCCAGATTGAGGACTTGATGAGCGAACTCGCGAACGCGACTGCACGCACGAGCGCTGAACACGTCGACCGGTCGTTAGGCAGCGGCGGAGCGGCGAACCGCCGCGGTAACCGGCTTCCTCGCGACGAGCGGCGCGGCCAATTGCTGATCGCAGCAAGTGAGATTTTCGTCGACCGTGGCTACCACGCAGCGGGAATGGACGAGATCGCCGACCGGGCTGGTGTCAGCAAACCGGTTCTCTATCAACACTTTTCAAGCAAGCTGGAGTTATATCTAGCGGTGCTCCAACGGCACGTGGAGAACCTGGTGTCCAGCGTGCGCCAGGCGCTGCGCACTACCACCGACAACTACCAACGGTTGAGCTCGGCGGTGCAGGCATTCTTCGACTTCATCGAGCACGAAAATCAGGGCTACCGGCTGATCTTCGAGAACGACTACGTCACCGAGCCTCAGGTCGCCGCCCAGGTACGGGTCGCTACCGAGTCCTGCACCGACGCGGTGTTCGACTTGATCAGCGCTGATTCAGGTCTGGATCCGCACCGGGCCCGGATGATCGCAGTGGGTCTGGTCGGCATCAGCGTCGACTGCGCCAGGTATTGGCTGGACGCCGATCGCCCGATCTCCAAAGAAGACGCGGTGGACGGCACGGTGCAGTTCGCCTGGGGCGGGCTGTCGCACGTGCCGCTCACCCGCTCGTAGCCGACTCCAGCCCGATCCCAAAGCCAACACGGCGCGACTCGGCGACACCGATCTCGACGTAGGCGATCTTTTGGGTGTTGATCAGGAACCGGCGTCCTCGCTCGTCGGCCAGGCTCAACACATCCGACTGCTTCCCCAACGCGGCGGTGACCAATTCCTGGACTTCGTCGGGCGTCTGCGCACTGGTGAAGACCAGCTCGCGGGGACTGTCCGTGATACCGATCTTGACCTCCACGCCGGCCTCCGTTCGAGTTCACCTCACAAGCGTTCCCGCATGCAGGCTAGTGGAAGCGGCATTGACCGCGCGCACCAGCCACTCACCGTCGACGAACCTCCAGCTGCGGCAATGTTTGCCCCGACACGCCGCGCGGCACCGCCTTCGGCAGTTTCCAGCCGATACCATCAGCATCATTAGCATCATTGATCACTCTGATACCGACGTCCGCGATTATCCGGACGAGGAGGCTTACGTCGGCGCCGACCACAGCGCCGGCGTATTCGACCATCGCTGGCGGCCGATCGCCGCGATCGCCAGTGCTGTGCTGGTGCTCGCTGTGATCGCCACCGCGCTGATCCTCTCCGGCGGTGACAGCGCCTCGACCACAGCCACGGTGGGGCCGCCACCGACGCGGCATGTCATCGCCACACCACGGCCAAGCATCCCGACGGCAGCGCCGCCGACGTCGCTCCCACGCGAGACGGTGACGACCGTGACGCCCTCAGCCGCGCCCACCACAGCACCGTCACCGATCCCCACCGTAGAGCCCAGCCCGTCGTCGGAAGCCAGCCCTCCTGCGGTGAATCCACGCACGGTCGTCTATTCGGTATCCGGGACAAAGCAGCAACTCTTCGACTTGGTGACCGTGATCTACACCGATGCGCAGGGCATGCCTCAAACCGACTTCAATGTGTCGCTGCCGTGGAGCAAGACGATCGTGTTGAACCCGGGCGAGCAGACCAAATCCGTCATCGCCACCAGCTTGGCCGGTCAGCTCAACTGCGCGATCACCGA
>NZ_CAXUCH010000041.1:9169-15147 GCF_964249325.1 uncultured Mycobacterium sp.
CCGATGCCGCCGGTCAGACGATCGTCGCGTCGACAAATCACACGATCATCGCCACCTGCACACGTTAGGCCGACGACGATGCGGCCCCGCTCGAGGCACCAGCCACCCGCGGCGCCTCTAGATCAGCCCCAGTTCGCGCATCCGTTCGTCATGGGTGCGTTGTACGCGGTCGAAGAATCCAGCAAGCTGGGTCAGGCCGTCGGTGCCCGACACCACCAGGTCGACCAGCTCGTCATGCTCGGCCAGTACGTATTGGGCCTGGGTGATCGCTTCACCGAGCAGGCGGCGCGACCACAGCGCCAGCCGGCTGCGCTGTTTGCTGCTGCGGGTTACCGCGGCGCGCACCTCGGCGACCACAAACTGCGAGTGCTCGGTTTCGGCCAGCGCCGCGCGCACCACGTCGGCGACTTCGTCGGGCAGCCCGTCGGCGATTTCCAGGTAGAAGTCGGCGGCCAGCGCATCACCGACATAGGTCTTCACCAGCGCCTCCAGCCACGTGCTGGGCGTGGTCAGCCGGTGATAGTTGTCGAGGGCCGACGCGAACTCCGCCATCGCCGGCACCAGGTCGACGCCTCGGCGCTCCATCGCGTCACGCAGCAGCTCGTAGTGGCCCATCTCGGCGGCCGCCATACTCGCCATCGAAATCCGGCCGCGCAGGTCGGGCGCCATTTTCGCCTGCTCGGCAAGCCGGTAGAAAGCGGCGATTTCACCGTAGGCCAGCACCGCGAACAGCTTGTTGACGCCGGGATGGTCTGCGGAAAGCCGTGGCGACTGCGGATCGGCTGCCTGGTCGGCGCGCGAAGGCGAAGTCATGGCAACACTCTATGCGTGCCGGTGGCGACCCGCTGCGACCGGCTTCGCCGCCCTGGCGATCGCCACGAATGCGTGCTGGTGGCGACCCGCTGCGACCGGCTTCGCCGCGCCCACCGGGCGGCGCCACGCGGGCGCCGCAAGCCGCCAGCTATGATGGAAGTCGGTAGCGGCTGTACAGCTACCGAGCGATTATGTGCGTGCACGCAGTTGGCCCGCCTTGTGCAGCGCAGGGCCCGCGAATCGGCAACGTATTCGGAGTCAGAAACTCGTGCGCGCCCGCGACTCGACGAACCGCGACGAGATTTGACTGAACCTGACACCGAAAGGCTTATCGCCCACGCATGACACCACTTGTCACCCCCCATCTGACTTTTGCCAACCTGGGAGTTCGCGAAGAAATTGTCCGCGCATTAGCCGATCAGGACATCGAACGCCCTTTTGCCATCCAAGAACTTACCCTGCCGGTGGCCCTGGCCGGCGATGACCTGATCGGTCAGGCCCGCACCGGCATGGGCAAGACCCTCGCGTTCGGCGTGCCGCTGCTACAGCGCATCACCTCCGCTGCCGGCGACTTGAGCGGCGTACCCCGAGCGCTCGTTGTGGTGCCCACCCGCGAACTCTGCCTGCAGGTCTCCGAGGACCTGGCCCGCGCCGCCAAATACCTCAGCGCTGATGCTGGCCGGCCGCTGTCGGTGGTGTCCATCTACGGCGGTCGCCCCTACGAGCCGCAGATCGAGGCGCTGCGTGCCGGCGCCGACGTGGTGGTGGGCACCCCAGGTCGGTTGCTCGACCTGGCGCAGCAGCGACACCTGCAGCTGGGTGGCCTGCGGGTGCTGGTACTCGACGAGGCCGACGAGATGCTCGACTTGGGCTTCCTGCCTGACATCGAGCGCATCTTGAGCCAGATTCCCGACGACCGCCAAGCAATGCTGTTCTCGGCGACTATGCCGAACCCCATCATCAAGCTGGCGCGCACGTTCATGAACCAGCCCACGCACATCCGGGCCGAGGCGCCGGACGCCTCGGCGGTACACGACGCCACCGACCAGTTCGTCTACCGCGCGCATGCCCTGGACAAGCTGGAGCTGGTCAGCCGGGTCCTGCAAGCCCGCGACCGCGGCGCCACCATGGTCTTCACCCGCACCAAGCGCACCGCCCAGAAGGTGGCCGACGAGCTGGCCGAGCGGGGCTTCGCAGTCGGCGCGGTCCACGGGGACCTGGGTCAGGTCGCGCGGGAAAAAGCGCTCACGGCCTTCCGCAGCGGCGACATCGACGTGCTGGTCGCCACCGACGTGGCCGCCCGCGGAATCGACATCGACGATGTCACCCACGTCATCAACTACCAGTGCCCCGATGACGAGAAGACCTACGTGCACCGCATCGGACGCACCGGCCGCGCCGGGCGCACCGGCGTCGCGGTCACCCTGGTCGACTGGGACGAACTGGCCCGGTGGGCGATGATCGACAAGACGCTGGGGCTGGGTTGCCCCGAACCGCCGGAGACCTACTCGAGCTCACCGCATCTGTACACCGAGTTGGGCATCCCGGCTGAAGCCGGCGGCACCGTGGGCACGCCGCGCACCACCCAGGGCAAGCGCGCCGCGCGTGACGGATCCGCGCCGCGGAACACCAATAGATCGCGACGGCGCACCCGCGCGGGCAAACCGGCCAGCGGCCATCCGACCACTAACGGTGAGGCGGCCGCCGAAACGTCCGCCGGTGATGGCACGCATAATGTTCGCCGCCGCCGTCGCCGGCCCCGTAAAGCGGCAAGCGCCCCCGCGCCCGTCAACTAAAGCGGCCGCCGCCGCGCAATGATCAGACCCGAACGCCGCACCAAGGCCGACGTGGTGGCGGCCGCGGCGATCGCGGTGGTTGTCGCGGTAGCCGCTGTGCTGATCTGGTGGACCAGCGACGCCCGAGCGACCATCAGCCGCCCCGCCGCCGTAGCGCCGCCCAACCCGACGCCTGCGCGCGCCGTTCCGTCGGCGCTGCGCCAACTCTGGACCGCAACCAGCAGGGGCACCAGCCGGCCGGTGGTGGTCGGCGGCGCGGTCGTCACCGCCGACCAGCGCACGGTGGACGGGCGCGACCCTGGCACCGGCGAGTCGCGGTGGAGTTACGCCCGCGACAGCGAGCTGTGCGCGGTCTCCTGGGTCTACCGCTACGCCGTCGCGGTTTACCGGGACGACCGAGGCTGCGGGCAGGTCAGCACCATCGACGGCGCAACCGGTCGGCGCGGACCGGCCCGTAGCAGCTACGCCGACCAGCACGTCACACTGACCTCAGATGGCACCACCGTGCTGTCGGCCGGCAACACCCGGCTCGAACTGTGGCGGTCGGACATGGTGCGGATGCTGTCCTACGGCGAGATCGACGCGCGCCTCAAACCGTCGTCGCACGGAGTGCACACCGGATGCGCGCTGACGTCGGCGGCGGCCAGTTCCGCGGCGGTCTCGGTGCTCGAAGCCTGTACCAAGGTCGCCGACCTTCGGCTTACCTTGCTGCGACCGGCCAAAGAAGAGGACGAACCCGAGCAACGCTTTGTACCCGAACCTGGTATTGGCCCTGGGTCGGGCGCGCGTGTGCTGACCGTCTCGGACACCAGCACGGCGGTGTACCTGCCGTCACCGCAGCCCAGGGTAGACGTCGTCGATGAGACCGGGGTCACGGTGGCGAGCACGCTGCTGCCCAAGCCGCCCTCGCCGACGAGTGCCGTGTCCCACCCCGGCAACCTCGTGACATGGTGGACCGGCGATGCCGTGATGGTGTTCGACGCGGCGAACCTGGCCTACCGCTACACCATTCCCGCAGCCGGCCAGGCAGTTCCGCTGGGGCCGGCGACGATGATGGCCGGCCGGCTCCTGGTCCCGGTCACCGGCGGCATCGGTGTGTATGACCCAACCACCGGGTCCAACGAGCGCTACCTACCGGTGAGCCGGCCACCAGGAACTTCGGCGGTGATCCCCGCCGTTTCCGGCTCGACGGTAATCGAGCAGCGCGGCGACAACGTGGTAGCGCTCGGCGGTTAAACCTCTGGAGTGAAGGTCGGCAGCGGCTTGCCGGACTTCCAGTGCTTGAGCAGCGCATGCGCCAATTCCCGGTAGGCCAAAGCGCCCTTGTTCTTGCGCCCGGCCATCACGGACGACCCGGAGGCGCTGGCCTCGGCGAAGCGCACCGTGCGTGGAATGGGCGGACCCAGCACCGGCAGGTCGTAGCGGTCCGCGACGTCGAGCAGCACGTCACGGGTATGGATGGTGCGCGGGTCATACAGCGTCGGCAACGCGCCCAGCAGCCGCAGCTGCGGGTTGGTGATCTGCTGAACGTCGGCGACCGTGCGCAGGAACTGTCCGACGCCGCGGTGCGCCAGCGTCTCGCACTGCAGCGGCACGATCACCTCGTCGGCGGCCGTGAGCCCGTTGAGCGTAAGAACTCCCAGCGACGGCGGGCAGTCGACGATGACCACGTCGAACCGCTCGCTGAGCTTGTCCAGTGCACGCTTCAGCGCATACTCGCGGCCCGCGCGCATCAGCAACATCGCCTCGGCGCCGGCGAGGTCGATGTTGGACGGCAACAGCGTCATTCCCTCCGCGGTGCTGACCAGCACCGCGTCGGGTTCCACCTCCCCCAGCAGCACTTCGTGCACCGACACCGGGAGCTTGTCGGGATCGTGGCCTAGCGAAAAGGTCAGACAGCCTTGAGGATCGAGATCCACGAGCAGCACTCGCCGTCCGTCGTCGACCATCGCCGCCCCCAACGACGCCACCGTCGTCGTCTTGGCGACGCCGCCCTTCTGATTAGCGACCGCCAGCACCCTCGTGTCAGTCATTTGGCGCCGCTCCTCCTCATCGCTTCGCTCTGCATGGTCGCCGGCAACTCTCAACGGCGCCGCTCCTCCTCATCGCTTCGCTCTGTATCGTCGCGGCGGCATACGGGCCATCCTGGCATCTTTCCCGCTATGCCCGCGCGGCGATTGCAATGACTCTCAGGCAGAATCGGGCGACATGGGCGTCGAGGACCATCGGCTGGTGTTGCTGCGCCACGGCGAGACCGAATGGTCGAAGTCCGGCCAGCACACCGGCCGCACCGAACTTGAGCTGACCGACGCCGGCCGCAAGCGGGCACGGGCCCTGAAGGAGACGCTCGACTGCCTCGGGCTGGACAACCCGATGGTGTTCAGCAGCCCGCGGCGGCGCGCTGTCGTCACCGCGGAATTGGCTGGTCTTACCGTCGACGAGGTAACGGAGTTGCTCGCCGAATGGGACTACGGCTCCTACGAGGGCCTCACCACGGCGCAGATCCGGGAATCGCGCCCCGACTGGCTGATCTGGACACATGGTGCCCCCGGCGGGGAAAGCCCCGCCCAGGTCAGCGAGCGCGCTGACCAAGCTGTCGAATTGGCATTGCAGCACATGGATTCTCGTGACGTTGTGTTTGCCGGACACGGCCACTTCTCCCGCGCGGTGATCGCCCGCTGGGTCGAGCTACCGGTCGGCGATGGCCTCCGATTCGCGATGAACGCCGGGGGCCTGGCGGTGTGCGGTTTCGAACACGGAGCGCGCCAGCTGGCGCGCTTGGGCTGAGCAGCTATCTGGATGGGCAGCCAACCCTCGTTCGTGCTGTGCGGGCCGAGTGGGGTGCTCGTCGCCGAAGGTGTGGCCAGCCGCTACTCGGAGGTGCCGGCTGCGCAGGCGGCGCTGCTTACCGGAAGTACACCAATCATTGTGGGCGCGTTGCCGTTTGACATCGGACAGCCTGCTGCGCTGATAGCGCCGCGGACAGTACGGCAAACCGAAACGTTGCCCGACTGGCCGAGCGGTCCGCTGCCGGCGGTGCGGGTGGCTGCCGCGATCCCGTCCCCCGAACAGCACCGCAGCCGCGTGCGACGGGCACGCGACCGGCTTGCCGCGCCGGGTGCCGCGCTGAGCAAGGTGGTGCTGGCCCGAGCGTTGCGGCTGGTCGCCGACGCCCCGCTGGACGCCCGGGCCATCCTGCGCCGGATGATGACTGCCGACCCCGCCGCGTTCGGCTACCTGGTCGATTTGACGCCTGCCGGCGGCCGCTATTCGGGTGCAGCGTTGGTCGGCGCCAGCCCCGAGTTGCTGGTCGCGCGCGACGGCGACCGGGTGACCGACAAGGATGCCCTGGCCGAGACGATCCTGGCC
>NZ_CAXUCH010000041.1:15157-26390 GCF_964249325.1 uncultured Mycobacterium sp.
CCGGGTGACCTGTCGGCCACTCGCAGGCACGGCGCCACGCGCCGCCGATCCACTGCTCGACGAGGCAGCCGGCGCAGCGCTGGCCCGTTCGGCCAAAAACCGCCACGAACACCAACTGGTGGTCGAGACCATGCGTGCGGCGCTGCAGCCGTTGTGTCAGGAGCTGACAATCGCGCCGAGTCCCGAGCTGAGCCGTACCGCGACAGTGTGGCATCTGAGCACGCCGATCAGTGGCCGGCTCCGCGAAAGTTCAACGACCGCAATGGACTTAGCATTAGCGCTCCATCCCACCCCGGCGGTCGGCGGGGTGCCCACCAAACAAGCATGCGAGCTCATCGCCACGCTGGAAGGAGACCGTGGTTTCTACGCCGGCGCCGTCGGCTGGTGCGACGCACGGGGCGACGGGCGCTGGGCAGTGTCGATTCGCGGGGCGCAGCTGTCTGCTGACCGCCGCAGCGCACTCGCCCACGCCGGCGGCGGTATCGTCGCCGAATCCGATCCCGATGAGGAAGTCGACGAAACAACAACGAAATTCGCGACGATATTGAACGCGCTGGGAGTAGAGCAGTGACAGGGCGCATTCGTCGGGCCGCACCAGCAGACACCGCCGACATCACCGCTATGGTCCACGAGCTAGCCGACTTCGAGCACGCCGCCGATCTGTGTACCGTCACCGAAAGCCAAATGGCGGCAGCACTTTTCGGCGATCTTCCGACAGTGCACGGCCACGTCGCGGACGTTGACGGCGAGGTCGCCGCGATGGCGCTGTGGTTCACTATTTCTCAACATGGGACGGCGTGGCCGGCGTGTACCTGGAAGATCTGTACGTGCGGCCACAATTTCGGCGACGCGGCCTGGGCCGCGCGCTGCTGTCGGCGCTGGCGCGCGAATGCCTCGACAACGGCTACACCAGGCTGTCTTGGGCGGTGCTCGACTGGAATTCCGACGCGATCGCGTTGTACGGGGCGATCGGCGCTCGGGCCCAACCGGAGTTGATCAGCTACCGCGTCTCAGGGCCGGAGTTGGCGGCGCTGGCCGAACCGCGCTGACCACCAGCCGCCCACCGCAGCGCAGCAGGACTGAACAGCAACGCCAATGCCGTCACTGCCAATACCGCCGCCGGGACTCCGAACACCGGCCGGTGCGAGCCGACGACCAGATACCACGCAACGGGCAGCACCAACAGCTGAGTGAATACTGCGAAGCCGCGGCCCCCACGCTTGCCGCGCAACAGCCCCCATCCGGCGGCCAGCACAGCAGCACCGATCAGAAAAAACCACACCGCGGTGCCAAAACCGTTGACCACACGCTGGTCCGCCCCGGCGAGCGCCCGCACCACCAGAACAGCGGCCACAACCAGTCCGACCGCGCCTTGCACGGCGACGATCAATCCCGCCCCCCGCACACTGGCCGGGGCTGGCCGCGGCTCCCGGTCGCGGGGCACACTCACAGCGTCAGCGTAGCCACCCGTGGCTCCGGTGATTCCGACGAGCCGGCGGTTAAGCTCTTGCCACATGCGCGCTGTGCTGATCGTCAACCCCACCGCGACCTCGACGACCCCCGCCGGGCGAGATTTGTTGGCGCACGCGCTTCGAAGTCGTCTTCGACTGACTATCGAGCACACCACCCACCGCGGACATGGCGGTGAAATCGCGCAGGCGGCCGCTGAGGCCGGTGTGGACCTGATCGTGGTGCACGGCGGTGACGGCACGGTGAGCAATGTGGTCAACGGCCTACTCGGACCGCCCGGGCCATTGCCGACCGGCCACGTCCCGGCGGTGGCAGTCGTGCCGGGTGGCTCGGCTAACGTCCTGGCCCGTGCGTTGGGTATCTCATCCGACCCGATCGTCGCCACTAACCAGCTTCTCGGGCTGCTCGACAAGTACGGGCATCAGCAGAACTGGCGCCGCATCAGCCTGATCGACTGCGGTGAGCGGTGGGCCGTGCTCAACGCGGGAATGGGCGTCGACGCGGAGGTGGTGGCCGCGGTGGAAGCCCAACGCGCGAAAGGGACCAAGGTCACCGCGCTGCGGTATTGGCGGGTGGCGATACCCACGACGGTCGCCTACGCCCGCCGCGAGCCGACATTGACGCTGCAGCTACCCGACCGTGAACCCGTTTCGGGGGCGCATTTCGTCTGGGTGACCAATACCAATCCGTGGACATACAGCAACAACCGTCCGATGTGGACCAACCCGAGCTGCACCTTCGAGACGGGGTTGGGGGTGTTCGCCCTCACCGGGATGAAGGTGATTCCCACGCTGAGACTGCTGCGCCGGATGCTGTCGAAACGGCCGAAGCTGGAGGCCAAGCACCTCGTCCGCGACGACGACGCGGCTTGGCTGAAGGTCACCTGTAGCGGCCCGCCGATCGCGAGCCAGTTCGACGGCGACTACCTCGGCCTGCGCGAGCACATGACGTTCCGAGCGGTGCCCGACGCGCTGGCCGTGGTCGCCCCGCCCGCTAAAAACGATTCTGACCTGCAGCGATAAGACAGCGCCCGAGTCGGGGGCGCAAATTAGGGTTAAGCGTAGTACAAAGGTTCGTGGGTTTTCCCAGCAGATCGTCGAAGTGAGATTGCCCACGTGCTGACATGGGACTATTGACATCTGTTGTGCCTATGAAACGATCAAACGATCGCGTGCAACGGTACGGAAGCATTTGTTGTGCCCGCGTTAACAGCCGAAGAACACCTGTGCGCTGTGCTGCGCACATAGTGAGGAGTAACGACGTATGGATTGGCGCCACAAGGCGGTCTGTCGTGACGAGGATCCGGAGCTGTTCTTCCCGGTGGGGAACAGCGGGCCGGCGCTCGCGCAGATCGCTGACGCGAAACTGGTCTGTAACCGCTGCCCGGTGACCACGGAGTGTCTCGCCTGGGCTCTGGAAACGGGCCAGGACTCCGGCGTGTGGGGCGGAATGAGCGAAGACGAGCGGCGCGCGCTCAAGCGTCGCAACGCCCGGACGAAAGCACGAACCGGAGTCTGACCCAATTGCTCGGGATTGCGGCCTCGACAACTGTCGGGGCCGCAATATTGCGTGCCGACTTATTGGGCTAACCGCGCGCGCCGACCGATCGGGACCCGCAACACCACGTCGGTGCCGCCGGCTGTCGCGGCCTGCATATGCAGTGAGCCGTCCAGTTCAGCTGACACGAGTGTCCGCACGATCTGCAGGCCCAGCCGATCGGAGGTGTCCAGGCTGAACCCATCCGGCAGGCCACGGCCATTGTCGTGGACCACCACGTCAAGCCAGCGCGCCGACCGCTCGGCATGAATGGTCACGCTTCCCTGTGCGGCGTCTGGCTCGAAAGCGTGCTCGATCGCGTTTTGGACCAGTTCGGTGATGACCATGATCAGCGCGGTAGCGCGGTCGGAATCCAGCACTCCCAGCGCGCCAACCCGGTTGACCCGGATCGGGGTGTCCACGCTGGCCACGTCGTTCATGATGGGCAGGATCCGGTCGATCACCTCATCGAGGTTGACTTCCTCGTCCACCGACATCGACAGCGCGTCGTGCACCAACGCGATCGACGACACCCGGCGCACCGACTCCAGCAGAGCTTCACGTCCCTCCGGGTTGGTCGTCCGGCGTGCCTGCAGCCGTAGCAGCGCGGCCACGGTTTGCAGGTTGTTCTTGACCCGGTGGTGAATCTCGCGAATCGTGGCGTCCTTGGACATCAGTGCGCGGTCTCGGCGCTTGACCTCGGTCACGTCTCGGATCAGCACCGCGGCACCGGCGGCCGACCCATGCACCACCAGCGGCAGCGTCCGCAGCAGCACAGTGGCGCCGCCCGCGTCCACCTCAATGCGCATGCTGGCGCCGCCGGCCAGCGAGTCGCTCACATGGTCGGCCAGTTCCTGCGCCTCGAATGGATCGGAGATCAAGGGGCGGGTGATCTCAATGAGGTTGTGGCCCTTCAACTCTGACGTCAGCCCCATGCGGTGGTAGGCCGACAAAGCGTTGGGGCTGGCGTAGGAGACAACGCCATCGTTGTCCAGGCGGATAAAGCCGTCACCGGCTCGGGGACTGGAGCGCGCCATCGCCACGTCGCCGACGTTAGGAAACGTGCCCTCGGAGAGCATATGGACAAGATCAGCGGCGCAGTCTAAATACGCGGTCTCCAGGGGGCTGGACTTACGGTTGGCTGCCAGAGCTGTTTGGTGCGTGAGCACCGCCACGACTTGTTCGCCGTATCGCACCGGCACCGCTTCGACGTTCAGGCCGGTCTGCTGCCACGAAAAATGTTGTCCCGCAGCGTTTTCGCGTCCGATGGTTCCGGACGTGAATGCCGCGGCGACCAGCGGCAGCCGCTCGGCTGCGACCACCGTGCCGACTGCGTCGGACAGCAGCACGGTGGGAGCGGTGTTCGGCCGGCATTGCGCGACGCACACCAGCGCGCCGTCGTCACGGCGCACCCACATCAAATAATCCGCGAACGACAGGTCGGCCAGCAGCTGCCACTCCCCCACCACCGCGTGCAGGTGGTCGACGGCATTGCCCGGTAACACAGTGTGTTCGGCAAGCAGGTCACCGAGAGTCGACATCTCTTACTCGCGGACAAGTTCCGGATAGCAACGATGAATGCGTCGACGCCTAACTGATCACCGCAATGAGATCCCCGGCCTGGATGACATCGCCCACCGACACGCTGACTTTGCTGATGGTGCCGGCGACTTCGGCCAGGACCGGAATCTCCATCTTCATCGACTCGAGCAATACCAGGGTGTCCCCCTCGCCGATTTGATCGCCCTCGTTGACCATGACTTCCAGCACGCTGGCCACGATCTCCGCCCGGACGTCCTCGGCCATCATCACCCCGTTCATCGCCTAGCCGATGGTTGCGCAATCTCGCCGCTCCATCGAACCACAATCGCTCGCCGCCGGTGCGGTGGAGCAAGCCCCCCGCCGCAGGCGCGGCGAGAGTAAGCAAATCCGAAGGTTACTAAGCGAATCTATAGAGTTCGATCCGTGATCGTGTCGTGTTCCTCCTGTGACTATTGAGCTGAATCGTTACCAAAGTGAATTCTGTGTCGGAAGCACATTCCGCGGCTCACGAGTGAGGAGTATCCGGATGTCCCTGAACGCGCGTTTGCACCCGCGGCACCGCACCCCATTGACCCGAGTTACCGCCGGTGTAGGGCTCGCGCTGGCGACGGTCGGCGCGATCACGTTGGGCAACGGAGTCGCCGCCGCCGCCCCTGCGCCTGTGCTGGTCGACGATCCCGCTCCGGCTCCTGTCGCGGACCCGACTTCCGCTGTCAACGCCGCCAACACGATCTTTGGTGTCCTAAATTCGCTGCTGAATTCGGTGCTGCCCGGCAGCGGTTCGCTCATTCCCGAAACCACTCCTGGCAGCCAGCTGTCGCCAGCTGGCGGTTACCCGAGCTCCTTATCGCCCAGCGGCGGCTACCCCAGTTCGCTGCTGCCGGGCCAAACCCCTGCATTGCCCGGGCAGACCAGCCCGCTATTGCCGGGGCAGACGCCCGCCTTGCCCGGCCAAACCAGCCCGCTATCGCCGGCGCAGACGCCTGCCCTACCAGGGCAGACCAGCCCGCTGTCGCCAGCGCAAACGCCTGCTCTACCAGGGCAGACCAGCCCACTCTCGCCAGCGCAAACGCCCGCCGTGCCTGGCCAGAGCACCTCGCTCGCGCCGGTGCAGACCACCCCGGTGGTCTAGCCCGGTCGCAGCCGGCGTCGGCCGCAATGAAAGACTGGGCCGCACGTCACAGCTGCAAGGAGGTTCCGGCATGGCCAAGCGTGGCCGCAAAAAGCGCGACCGCAAGTACAACAAGGCCAACCACGGCAAGCGGCCCAACGCGGGCGGCTAGCCGCGGATGATGGTGGTCCGGCTGATCTCCAGCCGCAGCCGCTCCCGAAGGTGCTCCGGGGCCTTCTCGCCTTTGCACTTTGTGGCTATCAGCGCTTTGATGCGCTCCTCGAGCCCGTAATGCCGTAGGCATTCGGGGCACGCCTCGAGGTGTTCGCGCAGCTTCTCGCGAGCGTCTGGGGTGCATTCGCCGTCAAGTAGCGTCCAGATCTCGGCGATCACTTGCCTGCAGTCGGCGTACATGTCCCGATCGCTGCCGCCACCGGAGCAGGAGTAGCCGCTCACGACGACACCTCCTCGGCTGCTTGATCACCGCGTATGAAGCCCCGCTCCTTGGCCACATTGGCCAACAAACCCCGCAGCTGACGCCTGCCGCGGTGGAGCCGCGACATCACCGTCCCGATCGGCGTATCCATGATTTCGGCGATCTCCTTGTAGGGGAAACCTTCCACGTCGGCGTAGTACACCGCCATCCGGAACTCTTCAGGCAACGCCTGCAGTGCTTCCTTGATCTCGGTGTCGGGTAGCGCCTCAAGGGCTTCCACCTCGGCTGAGCGCAGGCCGATCGAGGAGTGCTCGGCGTTGGCGGCGAGCTGCCAGTCGGTGATTTCCTCAGTCGGATACTGCGCGGGCTGGCGCTGCTTCTTGCGGTAGTTGTTGATGTAGGTGTTGGTCAGGATGCGATACAGCCAGGCCTTGAGATTCGTGCCCTCGCGGAACGACCGGAACCCCGCGTACGCCTTAACCATCGTCTCTTGAAGCAGATCCTCGGCGTCGGGCGGATTGCGGGTCAGGCGTAACGCACCACCGTAGAGCTGGTCCAACAACGGAATCGCGTCGCTTTCGAAACGCGCCGTCAGCTCTTCGTCCGTCTCGTCGGATCGGACGGGACCCGACGGCTCTTCGATCTCCGCCATCTCCCGTTCGGTCGCGTCGTCGCTGTCGGCCATCTTGGTTAGCACAGTCCCTTCTGCCGGGGTGTCACCGAAAAGCCCCGACAGCGACACCTGACGCTCGGGGCAGCGAGCCAGCTGCTCTTCACCCAGCAGGCTCATCGCCGCTGACACCCGACGCCCCTCCTCCCAATCTAGAGGTTGTGACAGACAAACTGTTCTTCGGCGGCTCCGGCCCGGCCGCGAGCTGCGCCACAGATGAACCGCACCAATCAACAGCATTAAGCATTGCGCTATTTCCGGTGCCGTATTTGGCCTGAATGCCCAAATCCGGACCGCTGACCGCGGGCCGTCAAAGCGGCGTTAGTGTGACGCCATGTCTCTCTCCGTTAAGACCATGTTCATTTCGGGTGCCAGCCGCGGAATCGGCCTCGCGATCGCCAAGCGGGTCGCACGCGACGGCGCCAACATCGCGCTGATCGCCAAGACCGCCGAACCCCACCCGAAGCTGCCGGGCACCGTCTACACCGCCGCCAAGGAGATCGAGGAGGCCGGCGGCAAGGCGCTGCCGATCGTCGGCGACATCCGCGACGGTGACGCGGTGGCCGCAGCGGTAGCCCAGACCGTGGAGCAGTTCGGCGGCATCGACATCTGCGTCAACAACGCGTCGGCGATCAATCTCGGATCCATCAAAGAGGTGCCGCTGAAGCGCTTTGATTTGATGAACGGCATCCAGGTGCGCGGCACCTACGCGGTGTCGCAGGCCTGTATCCCGCATATGACGGGCCGCGAGAATCCGCACGTCCTGACTCTGTCGCCGCCGGTACTGCTCGATCCAAAGTGGCTCAAGCCGACGCCGTACATGATGGCCAAGTTCGGGATGACGCTGTGTGCGCTGGGCATGGCCGAGGAGCTACGCGACGACGGCATCGCGTCGAACACGCTGTGGCCACGCACGCTGGTGGCCACTGCCGCGGTGCAGAACCTATTCGGGGGCGAGGAGGCGATGGCTCGGTCACGCAAGCCCGACGTCTACGCCGACGCGGCCTACGTCATCCTCAACAAACCCGCCAAAGAATTCACCGGTAATACCCTGTTCTGCGAGGACGTCCTGGTCGACGCGGGGGTGACTGACCTGTCGGTCTACGACTGCACACCCGGCGGCAACCTCCAGGTGGACCTGTGGGTGGAAACCCCCGACCCGCCCGGCTACCGCGCGCCGTAGCGCGCCTCGGCGCTCGCCAGAGCTACAGCAGGGTCGGCTGCTCGGGTTGCGGCTCGGCCGGTTCGATCAACTCAGGTCCGTTGTTGCGCACGTTGTTGACTAGCGTCGATATCTCGCGCATCCGGATGCCGCGCACGTCGGGCGGGCCCTCCAGCAGCTTGCGATCCGGCGGGGCGTCGGGATCTAGCCACCGGTCCCAGTCGCTTTCGGCCACGACCAGCGGCATCCGATCATGGATCCGGGCCAGCTCGCCCACCGCGCCGGTGGTGATGATGGTGCAGGTCAGCAGCGGCGGTGCGTCCTCCGCGGGCTTCCACACCGACCACAGGCCCGCCATGAACAGCGGTTCGCCGTCTTCGCGGTAGATAAAGTACGGCGTTTTGCGGGCCTTCTTGCCCGGCTCGCGATTGGCGTGCCATTCGAAAAAGCCGTCCATGGGTACCAGGCACCGCTTGGATTTGGCGCTCGCGCGAAACGCCGGCGAAGTGGTGACCTTGTCGGCTCGGGCGTTGATCAGCTGCGGCCCTTTGGAGTCGGGTGCGCCGTCGGGCCCGGCCTTGACCCAGGGAGGAATCAGCCCCCACCGCATCAGCCGCACCCGCCGGCTCGGTTCGTCGTCGGGCTCGTCGTGGCGACGCACCACCGTCGCGATCGTCGTCGTCGGCGCCACGTTGTAGTTGGGCGCGGCCGAAGCGCCCTGAGATCCGGTGGCCTCGTCGATCGCCTTGATCTTCTCTGCCAGCTTCGCCGGATCGGTCGTCATCGCGAATCGTCCGCACATACCTTCCATAGTGCCGGGCCTATCCGCAGGACAGCCGCCGACAAGCCATGATGGACCCGTGACCAGCCAGCTGTGGACGGCGCCCTGCACACCGAGACCGGTGTCTGCGACCGTGACCGTGCCCGGCTCGAAGTCGCAGACCAACCGTGCCTTGGTGCTGTCCGCGGTGGCTGCGGCGAGCGGCCAGGGCGCCTCGACGATCCGCGGCGCGCTGCGCAGCCGCGACACCGATCTGATGATCGGAGCGCTCACCACACTGGGCCTGCGCGTCGATGGATCCGGCACCGGCCTGACCGTCAGCGGCGCGCTCTCCCCGGTGCCCGACGCCCGGGTAGATTGCGGCCTGGCCGGCACGGTGCTGCGGTTCGTGCCGCCACTGGCCGCGCTGACCGATGCGACAGTGGAGTTCGACGGCGACGAACAGGCCCGGGCACGGCCGATCGCGCCGCTGCTCGACGCGCTGCGCAGTCTGGGTGTCCACGTCGACGGCGATGCGCTGCCGTTCCGGGTGCGCGGCGCGGGCAGGGTCAGCGGCGGCACGGTGCGCATCGATGCATCCGCGTCGTCGCAGTTCGTGTCGGGCCTGCTGCTGTGCGCGGCCGCGTTCGCCGAAGGGCTCACCGTCGAGCACACCGGACCGACACTGCCGTCGGCGCCGCACATCGCCATGACGGTGGCGATGCTGCGCCAAGCCGGGGTGGATGTAGACCATTCGACGCCGAACCGTTGGCGGGTGCGCCCCGCCGCGGTGGCCGCGCGGCATTGGGACATCGAACCGGATCTGTCCAACGCCGTTCCGTTTCTGGCGGCGGCCGTGGTCAGCGGCGGCGTCGTGCGAATCACCGGCTGGCCATCTGTCAGCATCCAGCCGGCCGACATCATCCTGGATATCTTGAAGCGCCTGAACGCCGTTGTCACACAGGCGGATTCGTACCTCGAGGTGCGTGGGCCGCGGGAGTACGGCGGTTTCGACATCGACCTACGTGAGGTCGGGGAGGTGACGCCGGCGGTGGCGGTGCTCGCGGCGCTGGCTGCGCCAGGATCGGTGTCGAGGCTGACCGGCATCGCGCATCTGCGCGGCCACGAGACCGACCGGCTCGCGGCACTGAGCACGGAGATCAACGGGCTAGGCGGAAGCTGCGTGCAGACACCAGACGGTCTGGTGATCACCGCGACACCGCTGCGGCCAGGCATCTGGAATTCCTACGCCGACCACCGGATGGCCACTGCGGGCGCCATTGTCGGCTTGCGGGTAGCCGGCGTCGAGGTGGACGATATCGCCACCACCGCCAAGACACTGCCTGGCTTTCCGCAACTATGGGCCGACATGCTGGCCGATCAGGGGTCTTCGGGTTGAGGCCAGGAGACTTCGACGAGTCCGACGTCAAGGTCCGCCCGGGACGAGGCTCGCGGCCGCGCACCAAGATCCGTCCCGAGCACGCCGACGCCCAGCCGGCCATGGTGGTCAGCGTCGACCGCGGCCGTTGGCGATGTGCGCTCGACGGCGATCCGGACCGCCGCGTCACCACCATGCGGGCACGCGAACTGGGCCGCACCCCGATCGTCGTCGGCGACGACGTCGACATCGTCGGCGATCTGTCTGGGCGGCCGGACGCCTTGGCCCGTATCGTGCGGCGCGGACCGCGGCGAACAGTGTTGCGGCGCACCGCCGATGACACCGATCCCACCGAGCGGGTGGTCGTCGCCAACGCTGATCAGCTGCTGATCGTCGTGGCGCTGGCCGACCCGCCGCCGCGTACCGGGCTCGTCGACCGGGCGCTGATAGCTGCCTACGCCGGCGGGCTGGAACCGATCCTGTGCCTGACCAAGACGGATCTCGCGCCCGCCGGTCCGTTCGCCGAACAATTCGCCGACCTCGAGCTCACTGTCGTCGCCGCCGGCCGAGAAGATCCGTTGGATCCTGCGGCCGATCTCCTCTGCGGCAACGTGACGGTGCTGCTCGGTCACTCCGGAGTCGGCAAGTCGACTCTGGTCAATCGCCTTGTGCCAGAAGCGAACCGGGCTGTCGCGGAGGTGACCCATATCGGTAAGGGGCGGCACACTTCGACGCAGTCGGTGGCGTTGCCGCTTCCGGGCGGCGGCTGGGTGATCGACACGCCGGGTATTCGCACCTTCGGGTTGGCCCACATCGCACCCGACGACGTGCTGATGGCGTTTACCGATTTGGCGGAGGCGATTCAGGATTGTCCCCGCGGCTGTGGGCACATGGGGCCACCCGCTGATCCGGAATGCGCGCTAGACGCTCTGACCGGACCGGCTGCGCGGCGTGTCGCCGCGGCGCGGCGGCTGCTGGCGGCATTACGCGAGACATGACAAAGCTCAACTGTTCTCGGGCCGTCCCCTCGGCTGCGCCGTCAGCTGGTCAGTGTGGTCAGGTCCGGCCGCCCGCCGAGCCGCTGCACGGTAGAGCTGGCCGCGGCGACGGCCAGCTCGCCGGCCGCCGTTGGCGGCGCGCCTTTCCGTAGGGCGGCGATCAGGCCGGC
>NZ_CAXUCH010000042.1:0-23451 GCF_964249325.1 uncultured Mycobacterium sp.
CCACCAACCCCACGACCCGCACCGGCCAAGCCTTCGGCAACCCCGGCGAAGCCAACTGATAGCAACGGCGCGCCCCCGCCGACCGCCCCGGCGAAACCGGCCGCCTTCGCACCGGCAGAAGGCGACGAGGTGCAGGTCCTGCGCGGAGCCGCCGCAGCCGTCGTCAAAAACATGTCGGCGTCGCTAGAGGTGCCGACAGCGACCAGTGTCCGCGCTATTCCGGCCAAGCTGTTGATCGACAACCGCATCGTCATCAACAACCATCTCAATCGCACGCGCGGCGGCAAGATCTCGTTCACCCACCTGCTGGGTTACGCGCTGGTGCAAGCGGTCAAGAAGTATCCCAACATGAATCGGCACTACGCCGAGGTCGACGGAAAGCCCACCGCCGTCACGCCCGCGCACATCAACCTCGGTCTGGCGATCGACTTGCAGGGCAAGGACGGCAAGCGCTCGCTGGTAGTGGCCGGCATCAAGCGCTGCGAAACCATGCGCTTCGCCCAGTTCGTCACCGCCTACGAAGACATCGTTCGGCGGGCGCGCGACGGCAAACTCACCGCCGAAGACTTTGCCGGCGTGACGGTTTCGCTGACCAATCCCGGCACCATCGGCACGGTGCACTCGGTGCCGCGGCTGATGGCCGGCCAAGGTGCCATCATCGGCGTCGGTGCGATGGAATACCCTGCCGAATTCCAGGGCGCCAGCCCGCAACGGATCGCCGAACTGGGTATCGGCAAACTGATCACACTCACCTCGACCTACGACCACCGCATCATCCAAGGCGCGGAATCCGGCGACTTCCTGCGCACCATTCACGAAATGGTGCTCTCCGACGGCTTCTGGGACGACGTCTTCCGCGAGTTGGGCATCCCGTATGAGCCGGTGCGCTGGCGCGCTGACAATCCCGACTCGGTCGTCGACAAGAACCCGCGGGTTATCGAGCTGATCGCGGCCTACCGCAACCGTGGCCACTTGATGGCCGACATCGACCCACTGCGGCTGGACAACACCCGCTTCCGCAGTCACCCCGACCTCGACGTGCTAACTCACGGCCTGACGTTGTGGGACCTCGATCGCGAATTCAAGGTCGACGGTTTCGCGGGTGCGGAGTACAAGAAGCTGCGCGACGTGCTGTCGGTGCTGCGCGACGCCTATTGCCGCCACGTCGGCGTGGAGTACACCCACATCCTCGAACCCGAACAGCAGCAGTGGCTGCAGCAGCGCATTGAGACCAAGCACGAAAAGCCGACGGTTGCCCAGCAGAAATACATCCTGTCCAAACTCAACGCCGCCGAGGCGTTCGAGACCTTCCTGCAGACCAAATATGTTGGCCAGAAGCGGTTTTCGCTGGAGGGCGCGGAAAGCGTGATCCCGATGATGGACGCCGTCATCGACCAGTGCGCCGAGCATGCGCTCGACGAAGTCGTCATCGGAATGCCGCACCGCGGCCGGCTCAACGTGCTGGCCAACATCATCGGCAAGCCGTACCGCCAGATTTTCACCGAATTCGAGGGCAACCTCAATCCTTCGCAGGCCCACGGCTCCGGCGACGTCAAGTACCACCTGGGTGCCACCGGCATTTACATCCAGATGTTCGGCGACAACGACATTCAGGTGTCGCTCACCGCCAACCCGTCCCATCTGGAGGCCGTCGACCCGGTCCTGGAGGGACAGGTACGAGCCAAGCAGGACCTCCTGGACAAGGGCGATACCGAGGACGGCTACTCGGTGGTGCCGCTGATGCTGCACGGCGATGCGGCCTTCGCCGGGCAGGGTGTGGTCGCCGAGACGTTGAACCTGGCGCTGCTGCCCGGTTACCGCGTCGGCGGCACCATCCACATCATCGTCAACAACCAGATCGGCTTCACCACCTCGCCGGAGCACTCCAAGTCCAGCGAGTACTGCACGGACGTCGCGAAAATGATTGGGGCGCCGATCTTTCACGTCAACGGCGACGACCCGGAGGCGTGCGTTTGGGTGGCGCGGCTGGCGGTGGACTTCCGGCAGAAGTTCAAAAAAGACGTCGTCATCGACATGCTGTGCTACCGCCGCCGCGGCCACAACGAGGGCGACGACCCCTCGATGACCAACCCGGCGATGTACGACGCGATCGAGACCAAGCGCGGCGTCCGCAAGAGCTACACCGAAGCGCTGATCGGCCGCGGCGACATCTCGATGAAAGAAGCCGAGGACGCTCTGCGCGACTACCAGGGCCAGCTGGAGCGGGTGTTCAACGAAGTACGCGAGCTGGAAAAGCATCCCGTGCAGCCCAGCGAGTCGGTGGAGTCCGACCAGATGATTCCCGCCGGGCTGTTCACCGGCATCGACAAGTCGCTGCTCGCCAGGATCGGCGACGCGCACCTCGCGCTGCCAGACGGGTTCAGTGTGCATCCGCGCGTCAAACCGGTGCTGGAGAAGCGCCGGGAGATGGCCTACGAAGGCAAGATCGACTGGGCGTTCGCCGAATTGCTGGCGCTCGGATCAATGGTGGCCGAGGGCAAGCTGGTGCGCCTGTCCGGCCAAGACACCCGTCGCGGCACGTTCTCCCAACGGCATTCGGTGATCATCGACCGCAACACCGGTACCGAGTTCACCCCACTGCAACTGCTGACCACCAACACCGACGGCAGCCCGACCGGCGGCAAGTTCCTGGTCTACGACTCGCCGCTGTCCGAATTCGCCGCGGTGGGTTTCGAGTACGGCTACACGGTGGGCAACCCGGACGCATTTGTCATGTGGGAGGCGCAGTTCGGCGACTTCGTCAACGGCGCGCAATCGATCATCGACGAGTTCATCAGTTCCGGTGAGGCCAAGTGGGGACAGTTGTCCAACGTGGTGCTGTTGCTGCCGCACGGCCACGAAGGGCAAGGCCCCGACCACACCTCGGGCCGCATCGAACGGTTCCTGCAGCTGTGGGCGGAGGGGTCGATGACGATCGCGATGCCGTCGACGCCGTCGAACTATTTCCACTTGCTGCGCCGGCACGCTCTGGACGGTATTCAGCGCCCGCTGATCGTGTTCACCCCGAAGTCGATGCTGCGCAACAAGGCCGCGGTGAGCGAGATCAAGGACTTCACCGAGATCAAGTTCCGCTCTGTGCTGGAGGAACCCACCTACGAGGACGGCATCGGCGACCGGGGCAAAGTCCGTCGCGTCCTGTTGACCAGCGGCAAGCTGTACTACGAGTTGGCTGCTCGCAAGGCCAAGGACAACCGCGACGACATCGCGATCGTGCGGATCGAGCAATTGGCTCCGCTGCCCAGGCGCCGGCTTCGGGAAACGCTGGACCGCTACCCGAATGCCGAACAGCACTTCTGGGTGCAGGAAGAGCCGGCCAACCAGGGCGCTTGGCCACGCTTCGGTCTGGAGCTGCCAGAGTTGTTGCCCGACAAGCTGACCGGGCTCACGCGGATCTCGCGACGGGCGATGTCGGCGCCGTCGTCGGGCTCGTCGAAGGTGCATGCCGTCGAACAGCAGGAGATCATCGACGAGGCGTTCAGCTGAGGCACGAAGCTGAACGCTCGAGGAGCATCCAGCCGTACCTGGCGTTCAGCTGAGATGTGACCTCAGAGGTCCAGAACGAGATTGTCGTCAGGAGCCGCACAACAGATGAGCACCGTGCCCTCAGCGGGTTCTTCCAGCGGCGCCTGAGTATATGTGGCTGTGCCGGCGAGTATCCCGGTAACACAGGTATGGCATACGCCGCTTCGGCACGAGAACCGGGTTGGTACATCGCAGGATTCGGTGAGTTCCAGGATGCTGCGATTGTCCGGCGACCAATTGACGCTGAGGCCGCTGCGGGCGAAGGTGACCAGCGGCCCAGTGCCTGGTGCTCCGTCAGGCGGATGTGGGCGCCTTCGCTGCGCCCCGGGGACAACGCCGGGATTGATGGCCGGCAAGGCGCCGAAAAGCTCGGTGTAGATGCGCGCCGGCTCTATTCCGATGGCGGTGAGGGCCTCCCGCATGGCGTCCATGAATGGGACTGGGCCGCATAGGTAGACGGCCGCTTTGGCAGGCAGCCCGAGCGCGGCAAGCGCCTGCCGGTCGAGACGCCCGCTGGTAATGACGCCTCCGGCGTATTCGCCGGCTGTGTAGTAGACGTGTTGTCGCGCATGGGGAAGAGCTTCGATCAGGCTGGTTACTTCTGCGGCAAAAGCATGTGTCTGACTATTGCGAGTCGTATGCAGCCACCAGACCTGGCGCTGGCTTTTAGCGCCCGCCAGGGCATACAGCATTGCCAATACGGGGGTGGCGCCGATGCCTGCCGAGATCAAGACGACCGGGGTGTCTTCGTCAGTGAGGCAGAAGTCGCCGCGCGGTGCTGCTACTTCTACCACTGAGCCGGCTCCGATATGGCTGTGCAGCCATCGGCTTACCCGCCCATGATCTTCACGCTTGACGCTGACGCGGTACTTCCCAGCGGCGGGATCACCCGAGACTGAGTAGCTGCGCGTCGGTGCCGGGTCGCCAGCGGTGGGGATTCTGACGGTGATGTACTGCCCCGGTAGCGGCACCGGCAACACGCTGTGATCGTCGGTTTCGAGCTCAATCGATAAGACAGTGTCGGTTTCGTGGTGGACAGCGGCCACCCGTAACGGCCGGAATCCGGTCCATCCTGGTTGCGCCCCTGTCGGTTGCGCCGCTGGGATAGTGGACGTCTCGTGTGCTGTGAGCATGTCGCGAAACGACTGGTGCCACCCTGGGCTTAGCGCGGGCACGTCAACGACCTTGTGGAGTTGCTCCATGTCGCGGTTGGGCAGGTACAGCAACGCGTCTACATCGGCGACGCTAAGCTCATGCCGACCGCGGTGTGTCCGAACGATGACGCCGCCCGCCTGCACATGCCCTTCGGTGATCACTCGGAAATAGAATCCCGGGCGGCGGTGCGAGACAAGTAGATTCGGCATCTCTGGTTCGCCAAGGCGCAGGCCAACCCTAAAGCACGTGACACGCGGCTGAGTGACCTCGAACTCAGCGTCGCCGATCCGGTAGCGGTCGCCAATGCAAACTTCACGGTCGCTGAGCCCGGTCACCGTAAAGTTTTCTCCGAAGTGGGCTGGCCGTAGATCGCGACGGCCTAGTTGCGTCTTCCAGTATTCGTACGACTCGGTCTGGTAGACCATCACGGCGCGTTGTTCACCACCATGTCCGGCAAGGTCACCCTGACCATCGCCGTCGATATTGAGCCGACGCACCATGACCGGCCCGTCGACCGGTGTCTTCCAGATTCCGGTGTAGACGGTCTTGTCGCCCCAGGACACGTTTTTGGGCATGCCGACATTCACGGAGATAAGTCGCCCTACCGGTATTTCTTCAAGGCTTCGCGCCGCCGACGACGCGTCACCCGCCATCGAGGTCGTCATCGGGCCGCCTCGCAACCAAAGAGATAAGACTGGGTCAGCCAGCCCAGACTAGACGCACGTAGCGAACGCGTCAACACTGCAGCGTGCAACGGCGGTGCGATTGGACGAACCTATTGCAAACGGTGCTCATAGGTGCATACTGGGACGCATAACCCAGAAAAGTGGAGACTCTTTCCTAATCACTCGTCTCGCTGGAGGACTGACTCATGCCGGCTGTCCATCACCGCTACGCCACCGTTGACGGTCACCGGCTGTTCTTCCGTGAAGCCGGACACCCAGATGCTCACGCGCTGGTCCTCCTGCACGGATTTCCCACCAGCTCGTATATGTTCCGGCAGCTGATTCCGGCGCTGGCTGACCGCTACCACGTAGTCGCTCCGGACTATTTGGGCTTCGGGCTGTCCGATGCCCCAGGGATTGAAGACTTCGATTACACCTTCGACGCCCTGAGCGCCTTGACCGCGGGCTTACTGCGCAACCGCGGGATCGATCGGTACGCGATGTACGTGCAGGACTACGGCGCCCCGATCGGCTGGCGACTGGCACTCAATAACCCGCCTGCGGTCACAGCGATCATCACTCAAAACGGCAATGGCTATGACGCGGGCTTTGTCGACAGCTTCTGGCAGACAGTGTGGGCTTACCATGCCACGCAGACCCCGGAGACTGAGGCAGCGGTGCGCCAGTTTCTCACGCTCGAGGCGACCCGATGGCAATACGTCACCGGAGTACCCGACGAGACGTTGGTCGACCCTGAATGCTGGTACCACGACTACGCGCTGCTATCTCGGCCGGGAAACGACAAAGTGCAACTCAAACTGCTGCTTGATTACGCCACGAACTCACCGCTGTACCCCCGTCTGCACGGGTACTTTCGCGCCAGCCGAGTACCGCTGCTGGCGGTCTGGGGTCGCGGTGACGAAATATTCGGTCCTGCAGGCGCGGAAGCGTTCGCCGAAGATCTCCCCGAGGCCGAGATACATCTACTTGACGGCGGACACTTTCTGTTGGAGTCGACACTCGACGAAGTCACCCGAATGATCCGCGCCTTCCTCGCCAAGGAGTTGAATACAGTCTGACAGCGGTCCGACACAAGTGGGTTGAATAACCCATATTGCGGCTCTAACGGTTAACCTGAACATATGGTTAGCGCCGAGCTGCCGGACGCAGAACGGTTGACTCCCAAGGGACGGGCTACACGCGATCGCATTGTGCAGGCCGCCGCCCAACAGATCCTCACCAAGGGGCTCTCGGCTCTCAGCATGGACAACGTCCGCAGGGCAGCGTCGGTAAGCGGCTCTCAGCTGGCTCACTATTTCGCCGACAAGCAGGCACTGCTGCGTGCGGTCATCGCACGGCAAATCAAGGTGGTACTCGACTTTCACCGCCAGCCCAAACTTCGCGGCCTCGATACCTTCGAAGATTTCGAGCGGTGGGTCGAACTGAACATGCACTATCTGCGGCGCATTGGCTACTCCGGAACACCGACCTACCACGCTCTCGCCGGGCAGCTCGTGAAGTCGGGCGACACGGTACGGGAAGCGCTGGCCGCGGGCTACTGGCAGTGGATCAAGCTGCTCGAGAACGCTATCCAGCGGATGAAGGATCGTGGCCTTCTGATCGCAGACGCCGACCCGCGCGAACTAGCGCTGGTCGTCGTCAGCGCCCATCAGGGTGGCGGCAGCTTGACCTTCACCTACCGCGAAGAATGGCCACACGCCGACGCCGTGCGATTCGCGGTGAACTATCTGCGAATGTTCGCAACTGATCCCGCGGAAAGGGTTCCTCGCCCGCCACTGCGCCCCCGCGGGCGCGAACCAAGCTGAGCCCACCGTGTCTGACGACACCACTGCGCGGTTGACCGCCAAGGGCCTGGCGACCCGAAAGCGCATCATCGACGTCACGGCCGAGCTGATGTTTGAGCACAGCGTAGCCGGCACGAGTGTCGAACAGGTACGCGTCGCAGCCGGTGTCAGCGGCTCGCAGATCTCGCATTACTTCCGCGACAAACGCGACCTGACGCGGCAGGTCATCGATGCACGGCGCAGCGATGTCGTGGCCTTCCACACGCAACCGCACCTGGGCGCCCTCGACAGCATCGACGCGCTCCAAGCCTGGGCAGACGCGTGCACGGCGAACATAGACACGGTCTATCGCCGAGGCGGATGCGTATACGGTTCCTTGGCCGGCGAGCTGTTGGAAGCCGATGAAGATGTGCACCATGATCTGGCAACCGGCTACGAGCAGTGGATTGCGTTGTTTCGCGCCGGACTTACCGCGATGCGCCGCCGCGGCGAGCTTCGGCCCGATGCCGACCCTCGACACCTTGCCGTTGCGCTGGTGGCCGCGCATCAGGGCGGCGCGATGCTCACCTATGCAACCTCCAGCGCAGAACCGCTGCGCAGCGCCGTCAATGCCGCCGTCGACTACGTCCGCTCATTCGCGCCTGAAACCAAGCCGCACAGAGCCTCGTCGCGTCGCAAACGCAAATCGTAGGGCTCACGCACTGGGCCATATGACCCAATCTGTGCGACCTGGAGCCTGGACAACTGGGGCGAAAGTGCGCATAATAGTGGGTTGTACATCCCAGTCGGTGGAGGCCAAGTGAAGGCTTCCGTGCCTCACCACCGCCGTATGCACCACGATGTGCAGCTATAGATCGCGCTGGCGTGGCCCGGCGCTGAGGGGCGGTGCAGAAACGCCTTTCACGAAGGAAGGACAGGACAATGGGTTTGGCATGGCAGCAAGGCCCGCTGGCGACCGGATCGGTCGGACATTTCCTGACACCTCAGCCGCTGCCGGAGCGACTGCTGTTCGCTGAGCCATTACGGCGCCGGATGCGAGTACGCTTCGCCGAGCAATGGATCGCGGACAGCGAAGATGTCGTGCTGCTGCACGAGCCAGGCCGCTACCCCGTCGCGTACTTCCCGACAGGTGATATCCAGCCCGACCTTCTGGTCCCCGAGGACCGAGTCACTGCGCATCGTGACCTGGGAGAGATGAACTGGTTCACCGTTGACGCCACGCAGCGCGCAGCCAACCACGCGGCCTGGCAATTCGCGGCGCTGCCACCGCATGCCGCTGTGCTCGAAGGACGGGTGGCTTTCGCATGGCGCGCCATGGACGCCTTCTTTGAAGAAGACGACCGCATCGTCGGACACGCATCAGACTTCTATCACCGCATCGATATCCGGGCGACCTCGCGGCATCTAATCGTGTGCGATGGCGACCAAGTCATCGCCGATACCCGCCGCCCCCTGGCCCTCTACGAATCCGGTTTCGCGCCGCGATGGTATGTGCCTCGCGAAGACATCGAGGACGTCGCGTTGAAGCCCGTTGAGGGACAAACCTTCTGCCCCTACAAAGGGCTGGCCAGCTACTACAACATCGGCGACCGCAAACGCGCTGCCTGGTGCTATGTCAATGCCTGGCCGGAAGTTGCGCCGGTGCGCAACCTGGTGTCATTCGAACCGGACAAGATCGATGTCTACATCGACGACAAGCAACTTCGCCTTGAGCCCTGCCAGACTGTGGTGTCACACGGCGTCGACCGCGGACTCGATCCCGACGAAATCCTCGAGAAGACTGCGGTCTAGGACCGAGATGAAGGCTCTGTTGGAAGTCGTGGTACTGCCGGTCTCTGATCTGGATCGGTCGCTGCGGTTTTACCGCGATCAAATGAGGTTCGACCTCGACGTCGACTACGCACCATCACCGGAGTTTCGGGTCATCCAGCTGACCCCCCAAGGATCAGGCACATCAATCCAAGTGGGCGTCGGGTTAACCGACTCGGCTCCCGGCTCCGTGCGTGGCCTGTATCTCGTGGTCGCCGACATCGAATTGGCCCGGCTAGAATTGACCGACCGCGAAGTGGCCGTCAGCGAGATCCGGCACAAAGACACCGACGGGGGATGGCGCGGGGGTTACATTCCGGGCGTCGATCCCAATCGCGGTGACTACGCCAGCTTCGCCGACGTTCGTGACCCTGACGGCAATGGCTGGGTGCTGCAGGAACGTGGCTACCAACCGATGTGACCGGGGTCCCGGCGACAACCAGGCATCGTTGGGTTTGCCGTCTGTGCTGGTGTTCGACGTAAACGAGACCCTCCTCGATTTCGACTCGATGGCAGCACTTTTCGCCGCCATCTTTGGTGATCGCCGAGTCCTGCGCGAGTGGATGGGCCAGCTGTTCATGTATTCGATGACTACCACGCTGTCGCGTAATTACGTCGACTACTTGACGCTCGGCCAAGGAGTGCTGCAGATGCTCGCAGCCATTCACGGCGCTTCCGTTACCGACGAGGACCTGCAGCGCCTAAGGGACGGCATGCTGGCAATGCCGGCGTACCTCGACGTAGATGACGGCTTGAGTACGTTGCGCAGGAATGGTTTTCGGCTCGTCACCCTGACGAACTCGCCGCCTAACCCAGATGGGCCGAGTCCGGTCGAGCACGCAGGACTGGGCAGCTTTTTCGAGCAGCAGTTCAGCGTCGACAGCTGTCGTGTCTATAAGCCCGCTTCGCGGGTCTACCACTACGTGGCCCAACAACTCGACGTGGCACCTGGAGAATGCATGATGGTAGCCGCGCATGTCTGGGACACTGTGGGAGCCCAAAGCGCCGGCTTCAGCTCGGCATTGATCGCCCGTCCCGGCAATGCGCTGCTCCCGGTCCATGGTCTCCCCCAACCAACCGTTGTTGCGGCCGATCTGAACCAGTTCGCCCATCAGCTCAGCAACACATGATGTTACGAGGCGGTCGGAAACAATAGCTTTGGCGCGGTGAGAGCGAGGGAGCGGGAGGTAACGGTGGCTGCGGGACGAAACAGTCCAGACCGGGTACTAGCGTTCTCCGACGCTGTGTTCGCGGTGATCATCACAATCCTGGTCCTCGCCCTCAGACCGCCCAGGGCCAACAGCTTCAGTGCGTTGCTGCCGCTGTGGCCGACAGGTCTGAGTTATGTGGTCAGTTACCTGTTCATTGCAATCGTGTGGGTCAACCACCATCACTTGCTCGGCTATGCGGATGTGGCGACGCCTCGGCTGATGTGGTGGAACTTCGCGCATCTATTCTCAGTGTCGCTGATCCCGTTTACCACCGAGTGGATGGCCGCTAGCAGGCTTGCCGCCGCCCCCGTGGCAGTGTATGCGGCGGTATTCGTTTTCGTGAACATCACTTATCTCGCGCTCTGCTGGGAAGCGGTCGATCGGCCTGCGCACGAGGACATCCCGCAGCACATGCGACGGTTGCTGCGAATGAGATCCTTCGTGACGATCGGCGTATTCGCGGCCGCGGCACTGGTCGCACTCGTAAGTCCGGTAATAGCGATGGCATTGATTTGTTTGTGTCTGATCGGCTACGTGAGGCCGGACATACCCGCGACGAAAAGCGAAGCCAGCACGCATGAGCATTAGGCCAACGGCTTTGCGGCTCAAGGAATCGGATAAGCGGTCGGGATGGTGATCGGCGGCACTGTTACAGAAGCTTTTGGCATGCGGTGGAATTACTTGACCATGGTTGGCGGGACAGTCAGCCGTTATGGCCTTGTAGTGGTGCTGGCGTGGATCGGTTTTGGCAAGTACGTCAAAATGGAAAGCCGGGTACTCATCGAGCACAGCCCGTTGATGTCGTGGGTTTACCACTTCCTCAATGTTGGCGCCGTCGCGGCTGCGCTCGGTACCGCTGAGATTGTCGCGGCGGTTCTTATCGCTGTCCGGCCACTGTGGCCCAAGCTCTCTGCCGTGGGCAGTGCGCTGGCTGTGGTGTTGTTCCTGGGAACGCTGAGTTCCTATTCACAACCCCCGGGGTCGTCGCTACCCATGTGGGCCCCATCCCGGTGCTCACGGCACAACCGGGCCAGTTTCTGCTTAAGGATTGAGTGCTGATCGGTGTGGCCATATGGAGCCTCGGTGACTCACTCGCGCGGACCCTCGCAGGGCCCCTGCAGGGCATACCCCGGTACCGATTAGCCTCGTCAGCAGCCAACTCACGAGGAGCGTGTCCATGGAGGGGTTTGCCGGGAAGGTGGCCGTGGTCACCGGCGCCGGGTCGGGCATCGGCCAGGCGCTGGCCATCGAGCTGGCCCGCTCCGGTGCCAAGGTGGCGATCAGCGACGTCGACACTGAGGGACTGGCTCAGACCGAAGAACGGCTGGCAGCCACCGGTGCCCAGGTCAAGGCGGACCGGCTCGACGTGACCGAGCGCGAGGCGTTCCTGGCCTACGCCGACCAGGTCAACGAGCACTTCGGCAAGGTGAATCAGATCTACAACAATGCCGGCATCGCCTTCAGTGGCGATGTCGAAGTCAGCCAGTTCAAGGACATCGAGCGGGTGATGGACGTCGACTTCTGGGGCGTCGTCCACGGGACCAAGGCCTTTCTGCCGTATCTGATCGCCTCGGGTGACGGCCACGTCATCAACGTCTCCAGCGTTTTCGGCTTGTTCTCGGTGCCCGGCCAGGCCGCCTATAACTCGGCCAAGTTCGCGGTGCGCGGCTTCACCGAGGCACTGCGCCAGGAGATGGTGCTGGCCGGTCACCCGGTAAAGGTGACCACAGTGCACCCCGGCGGTATCAAGACCGCGATTGCACGCAACGCCGGTGCCGCCGAGGGACTCGACCGGGAGAAACTGGCCGAGGTGTTCGACAAGCGGCTAGCGAATACCAGCCCGCAACGCGCTGCCCGAATCATCCTGGAAGCGGTGCGCAAGAACAAGGCGCGCGTGCTGGTCGGTCCCGATGCCAAGATGCTTGACGTGCTGGTGCGGTTGACGGGTTCCGGATACCAGCGGCTGTTCACTCCGGTTCTCAGCCGCATGCTGCCTCACTGACTGGGGTCGATGGCCCGGCTCCTCCTCGGGCCTCTCCCGGCCCGCATCGCCGCCGCGCTAAGAACGCCCGAGGGGGTGGTCGGCCAGCCACGCGTCGGCCAGCGCCTGGGCGTTGGCGCCCTTGGCGACTTGCCGGCGCATGTCGACCAGCGCGGCGGTGTCGAGCACTCCGGCCACCTCGTTGATGGCGAGTACTTGCCGGGCAGTCAGCTCGTTGCGGCGATACAGCGGCACCACGTTCTCCGCCTGCACCAGCGCCGGTTTGCCGTCGGCCAGCATAACGAGATCGGCGGGCATATCCGGTGCGGCGGTGCTGCTCCACGCCGCGGTCAGCTGCCCGGATCGCAGCGCAGCGAACATGCTTGTGTCATCGCGGAATTCCCGCGGCGAAGGTAGCCGGCACCGGCTGATCGCCAGCGGTGTCGCGACACCCGCGAGCGCCCCGACGACGAGCCCGCCGCAGTGCCGCGGCAGCTCGCTCAGGTCGTTGCCTCCCCAGGCCTTCGCCGTGGATTGGCTGACCACCAACGCTGGTTTGTCCTCGGCGGCGGTGGCGTAGTCGCCGGCGGCGATGCCCTCAGGTAGCGCGCCAAGCAGCGCGCGGTAAACCTGAGCATCGGAGCGCACGGTGGCGCCAGGCTGAAACTTCTGCAGCAAGCGACCGGTGAAACCGGGGACCACGTCGGCCGCCCCGGAGTCCAGCATGCTCAGCGGATCGGCTGCCGACTCGACGCGCGCCGGGAAACCGTAGGAGCGCAACGCCCCGGCGTAGATATCGGCCAGCAGCACCGATTCGGAGTCGGGAGCCGACCCGACCACAAGCTCACGCACCGAGTGGCGGGCATGGTTACCGTGACCACAGCCGACCACCGCCAGCGCCACGGCGATCGCCAGCGCGGCGAAGCCGGGCGCAGCGGGTCGCCGCGCGAAAACCCTCGCGACGATCACCCCGCGGTATCTGAAGCGGCCGCCACCGCGGCGGCGACCATCATCTTCTGGGTGATCCTGCCGGCCCCCACGTCCAGCGCGCCACACGTGTAGCGGGCTCCCCGGGTGTGGTTGGCGGCAATCGCGCGGCTGACCTGAGCAACACCCGGGGTATCGGCGACTGACGGTGTGCGCTGGGTGTCCAGCGGGGCCTTGAGCGCCACGGAAAGCTTCCCCGCTACGTGGGCCTCGAAGATCTCCTCGTTGCCGATGAGGATCTGGGGGCGCTCGTCAGTAGGCGTTTCCACCGTGTGCGGCACGATCTCGAGCACGGTTTCCCAGGGTACTGGCGTCAGATCAGACCGAGTTCCGAAACCGCGCTGCGCTCGTCGGCGAGCTCGGCGGTCGACGTGTCGATCCGGCCGCGGGAGAACGCGTCGATCTCCAAGCCCTGGACGATGGTCCAGCTGCCGTCCTTGGTGGTCACCGGGAACGAGGAGACCAGGCCCTCCGGTACGTCGTAGGAGCCGTCGGAGACGACGGCCATCGATACCCAGTCGCCGTCGGGGGTGCCGAGCAACCAGTCGCGGGCGGCGTCGATGGTCGCCGACGCCGCCGAGGCGGCCGAGGACGCGCCGCGGGCGTCGATGATCGCCGCGCCGCGTTTGGCCACGGTCGGAATGAAGTCGTTCTCGATCCACGCCTGGTCGCCCACGACCTCGGCGGCGTTCTTGCCGCCGATCTCGGCGTGAAAGACATCGGGGTATTGGGTCGTCGAATGGTTGCCCCAGATCGTCATCTTCTTGATGTCGGTGACCGCAGCGCCGGTCTTCTTGGCCAGCTGCGCGATCGCCCGGTTGTGGTCCAGCCGGGTCAGCGCCGAGAACCGCTCCCGCGGGATGTCGGGCGCGTTGTTCATCGCGATCAGCGCGTTGGTGTTTGCCGGGTTGCCGGTCACGCCGACCCGGATGTCGTCGGCGGCGACGTCGTTGAGGGCTTTGCCCTGCGCGGTGAAAATGGCGCCGTTGGCCTCCAGCAAGTCGGCTCGTTCCATGCCTTTGGTGCGTGGCCGGGCGCCGACGAGCAGGGCCAGGTTCACGCCGTCGAAGATCTTGGTCGGGTCGGCGCCGATCTCCACGCCGGCCAGCAGCGGGAACGCGCAGTCCTCGAGTTCCATCACGACACCCTCGAGCGCCTTCAACGCGGGCTCGATCTCCAGCAGACGCAGCTCGATCGGGCGGTCAGGGCCGAGCAGCGCGCCGCTCGCCAGGCGGAACAACAGGCTGTAACCGATCTGGCCGGCCGCGCCGGTGACGGCCACCTTCAGGGGAGTTGTGCTCACGTCAGGTGCTCCTTGGGGCAGTTTTGCGTCGGGTCGAAACTAGCGCACCGGCAAGGACCTGAGTTCTCGGGCCTGAACTCGTCATGCTTCGCCGTGCCGAGCGGCTCACGGTCATTCGCGCCGGCGGCTGATGGGGCGCTGACGTGTCAGCGCGCGTACCATGGACCGGCGCCGATCAGACCTGCGCGCGACGGGAGATTGACCCGATGCCATCGTTTCGCACCTCACTTCGGCCGGTGAACCGCTCCACATTCGCTGAGCCGGACGTCCGGCCGGCGCCCGTTCCGGTTGCGGACGCCATGGTCGACTGCGGCGTGTACGTCGACGGGGTGCGGCTACCTGGGCCGTGTACCCATGCCGACGCGCTGACCAAGGCGCGTGAGATCGAGCAGACCGGCCAGGAAGCGTTTGTCTGGATTGGCCTGCATGAGCCCGATGAGCGCCAGATGCAGGATGTGGCAAAAGTTTTCGGACTGCACCCCCTGGCTGCTGAAGACGCTGTCGTCGCACACCAGCGCCCCAAGCTGGAGCGTTACGACGAAACCCTGTTCCTGGTCCTGAAGACCGTCAACTACGTCCCTCACGACTCGGTGGTCCTGGCCCGCGAGATCGTCGAGTCCGGCGAGATCATGATTTTTGTCGGAAAGGACTTCGTGGTCACGGTCCGGCACGGTGAACACAGCGGCCTTTCCCAGGTGCGCAAGGAAATGGAGGCCGACCCTGAACAGCTGCGCCTAGGGCCCTACGCGGTCATGCACGCCATCGCCGACTACGTGGTCGACCACTACGTGGAGGTGGCCAACCTCATCGAGACCGACATCGACAACCTCGAGGAAGTCGCGTTCACGCCGGGGCACCAGATCGACGTCGAACCGATCTACCTGCTCAAGCGTGAAGTCGTCGAACTACGGCGATGCGTCAGCCCGCTGTCGATCCCGTTCCAGCGCATGCAGTCCGAGCACAAGGATCTGATCTCCAAGGAAGTGCGGCGCTATCTGCGCGACGTCGCCGACCACCAAGCGCAAGCCGCCGACCAGATCACCAGCTACGACGAAATGCTTACCTCGCTGGTGCAGGCCGCGCTGGCCCAAGTCGGCATGCAGCAGAACATCGACATGCGCAAGATCTCGGCCTGGGCGGCAATCTTGGGTGTCCCCACGATGATCGCCGGCATCTACGGAATGAACTTCAAGTACATGCCCATACTCCACTGGTATTGGGGCTACCCGGTCGTAGTCAGCGTGATGGTCATTGTCTGCGTGATCCTGTACCGCAACTTCCGACACCGCGACTGGCTCTAACACCCTGAGCAGACGCAAAAGCCTCCAATTCGTCTCGAAAACGGGGACTTTTGCGTCTTCTTGGCGAAGGGACGCCCGCGTCACTCAGGCGGTGGGGCAATGGTCAGGTTGACGCCGGAGTCGGCGTCGAAGACCGAGAGTTTCAAAGTGTCACAAGCCAATTCGAGCGACTGTCCTTTGGCTGCCTTGGACTCGTGGGGGACGCGCGCGACGAACTGGCTTTCCTTCCCGTCCGATTCTTCCGCCAGTTCGGCAAGTTGAGCCGAGTGCACGTCCCACCCTGCGGTGGTGAAGTACACGTACTTGTCGGCGCCCAGCGATTCGACCATGTCGACTTTTACCTCGAAGGTCAGCGCCTGAAGACGTTGGTAGGCGTCGATCAGCGCGGCATCGGCAAGATGCTCGGGCCGTATCCCGACAATGACGTTCTCCGGCTTGGGGTGCTGGGCGATCACGTCAAGGACAGGCTGGGTCAGCGTCACCTCCCCGAACGGCAGAGTCAGCCCGGTCGGGGTGAGCGTAGCCGGAAAGAAGTTCATTGCCGGCGAGCCGATAAACCCGGCGACGAACAGGTTGACCGGCCGCTCGTAGAGCTCGTCGGGAGTGCCGATCTGCTGTGCCACACCCCCGCGCATCACCACCACCCGGTCGCCCAGCGTCATCGCCTCGGTTTGGTCGTGGGTCACGTAGACGGTGGTGGTGCCCAGCCGTCGCTGCAGCCGCGCGATCTCGCCGCGCATCTGCACCCGCAGCTTGGCATCGAGATTCGACAACGGCTCGTCCATCAGGAATGCCTTGGGATGCCGCACAATCGCCCGCCCCATGGCGACGCGCTGGCGCTGTCCACCCGACAGTTGCGAAGGCTTACGATCCAAAAAATCAGTCAGGTCAAGGATTTTCGCGGTCTCCTCGACCTTCTCAGCGATCTCCGCCTTCTTCTTCTTCTTCGCCAAGGTCAGCGGGAAGGCGATATTCTGCCGCACCGTCATATGGGGATAGAGCGCGTACGACTGGAACACCATCGCGATGTCGCGGTCCTTGGGCGCCTTGTCGTTAACGCGTTTACCGTCGATGCGTAATTCTCCCGAGGAAATATCCTCCAGGCCGGCAATCATGTTCAGTGTCGTGGTCTTACCGCAGCCAGAAGGCCCCACCAGGATGACAAACTCGCCGTCGGCGATGGTAATGCTTAATTCCTTCACGGCCATCGCGCCGTCGGGGTAACTCTTGGTCACCCTGTCCAACACAATCTCGGCCATCGAGCTATCCCTTCACCGCACCTGAGGTCAACCCGGCAACAATCCTTCGTTGGAAGATTAAAACAAAAACGATAATCGGGATCGTGATGACCATCGCGCCGGCCGCGATGGAACCGGTTGGCTCCTCGAATTGCGAACTGCCGGGAAAGTTGACTATCGCCACCGGCGCGGTGATCGATGCTTTGGTGGCCGTCAACGACAACGCCAGCAGTAGGTCATTCCAGGCGAAGATGAACACCAGGATCGCCGCGGTGACGATCCCCGGTGCGGCCAGCGGGGCGATCACCTTGCGAAACGCCTGGGCGGGTGTGGCGCCGTCCATCTTCGCTGCCTTCTCCAGATCCCACGGGATCTCCCGGAAAAACGCCGACAGCGTGTAGATGGCCAGCGGCAACCCGAACGTGATGTACGGGATGATCAACCCTGGCCAGGTGTTGAACAGGCCCAATTTGCGTTCGATATTGAAAATTGGTGTGACAAGCGATATTTGGGGAAACATGGCGATCAAGAGGGCCGCGCCGATGAGCAGTCTTTTGCCGGGGAATGCCAGCCGGGCTACCGCGTAGGCCGCCATGGCGCCAATAACGACCGCGATCGCCGTGGTGATCAAACCGATTCCGATCGAGTTGATCAACGCCGAAGTGAAGAAATTGCCGTGGAAGATAGCCCGATAGTTCTCGACGGTCACGGCCGACGGGATCAACTTGCCATCCTTGACCGTTGACGTCGGCTTGAGCGACAGCGACAGGATCCACAGCACCGGTAACAGCGCGTACAGCACCACCAGGGTGTCAATGACCGCCCAGCTGACGGCACGTCTGGCACCGACCCGCTCAGCCATGGCTTCCTCTCATGCCCGTTCGCCGCCATCCGCACCGGGCGCCGAGGCGCCGAACACCTTGACGAAGAGGAACGCGATGATGGCTACGCAGCAGAAAATCAGCACCGATATCGCCGATCCCAGACCCAGGTTGAAGCCCCGGAACAGATTGTCATAACCCAGGATTGACACCGATTCGGTGTTGTTGGAGCCGCCGGTCAGCACGTAGATGTTGTCGAAGATCCGAAACGCGTCCAGCGTCCGAAACAGCAGCGCCACCAGGATCGCCGGTTTCATCAACGGCAAGATGACTTTGGTGAGCCGCCGCCATGCCCCGGCGCCGTCGACTTGGGCGGCCTTCAACAGATCCTCAGGCACCAACGCCAGCCCGGCCAGCAGCAGCAACGCCATGAACGGGGTGGTCTTCCACACCTCGGCGAGGATGACGATGCCGAGCGAGGGAATCTGCTGGGTCAGCGGGGCACTGCCTTGCGGCAACAGGTTGGCCAGATACCCGGTGCCCGGTGTCCACGCGTAGTACCAACTGTATGACGCGGCCACTGTGACGATGCCGTAAGGAACCAGAACGGCGGTGCGTACCACGCCCTTGCCAAAGATGGTGCGGTGCATCACCAGCGCCAGCGCCAGACCCACCACGAACTCGATCGCCACCGACATCACCGTGATCACCAGCGTCACCACAAACGCGGTCCACCACAGCCGGTCGGTCAGCACGGTCTGGTAGTTGGCCAGGCCGATAAACCGTGTGGAGGAAGGAGTGGCGAAGTTGTAGCGCTGCAAGCTCAGCCAGACGGCGTAGCCGACCGGATAAGCCGTCACCGCCGACATCAAGATCACCGCGGGCGCGATGAGCAGGAACGCCAGCCGCCGTTCGGACTTGCGGGATTCGGTCGGGGCCGTGCGGGTTGCGGCCGCCGACCGCTCGGCGACGGTCGCCGTCATGGGATCAGCCCTCTGCCGTCGACAGCCTTTTGCACCTGCGCGGTGAGCGCGTCGGCCGCGCGCTCCGGCTCGATGGCGGTGATGGGAGCCAACGTTGAGGAGATCCGGGTCGATACCGCCTGATACAGCGCAGTGGCGGGCCGAACGGCGGCGTTGGTGAGTTGCCGGCGGATGATGTCGTACTGCGGGTACTTCGCCTGAAATTGCGGGTCGGAATACAGCGAGGTGCGCACCGCGGGCAGGCCGCCGCGGATCGACAGATACTTCTGGTTCTGCGGGCTGCGCAGGCAGCGAACCGCTTCGAATGCCTGCCCCTTGTGGCGGGTCGTCTTGGCCACCGCTAGGTTGAGCCCGCCGATCGTTACCGTGGCCGGCTGACCGGGCTGTACGCCGGGATACGGCGCGAACCCGAACACGTTTTTGCTGGCTTCGTAAGCGGCGCGGTATTGCTGATCGATGGGCGTGAACATGCCGATGCCGTTGATGCTTCCGGCTAGGTCGGGGTTCTGGTTGAGCGGCAGGAACGACACCCCGCCCTTCACAGCGTTCTCGAGCATCGACGGCAAGACGAATGGCCAGTTGACTTCCAAAGCGGCCCTGCCGGCTTCGAGCGCCAACCGCGCGCTGCTCTCGTCGGTCTGCGTGATCGACGGGTCAGCGCCGGGCGCGGTCGCCACCGCTTTCATGATCTGCAGCGCCTTGACGGTTGCGGCCCGGTGCGCTGCCGTGTCGGTCAGCGTGACGGTCTTGCCGTCGTCGGAGAGCACCTGACCACCGGCGCTGGTCAGCAAGGTGTTGAACCACACCACAAGTCCCTCATACTGCTTGGCCTGCGCCGCAATCCAGCTGGGTTTGCCCGCCGCGTGCAGCCGAGCCGCCTCGGCCACCATGCCGTCCCACGTCGTCGGTGGCTGGTCCATCAAATCGGCTCGGTACCAAAGCAATTGAGTGTTCGTGGCGATCGGTGCGGCGTAGAGCCGGTGCTGCCGCCTGGCCGTGGCAAGCGGACCGGGCAACGTGTCGGCGTTGGCGTCGGATTCGGCGAGTCTGGCCGGGTCGTCGGAGAGCGGCAGCGCCCAGCCCGCCTCGGCGAACTCCGCGGTCCAGATCACGTCGAGGCCCATCACATCCAGCGTGCGGTCGTTGCCGGTGATCCTTCGGGCCAATTGCAGCCGCTGGTCGTCGGCCGACCTGGGCAAACTGATCTGCTGGATGGCGAAGCGCCCCGCTACCTGGTCGGTGCAGCGCTTGGCGATCGCGGTGTAGGTGCCGCTGTCGTCGGCCGGCGTGTAGAGGCTGATCACCAGTCCGCCGCTGCCCCGCCCACAGGCCAAAAGCAGTGACGCCGTAGTCAGTGCCGCCGACGCAACTGCGCATAGCCGCCGTGCGCGCACGCGACGACTTGCCACCACACCCGCCTCTCTTCGTCGGGGACTATCCCGCTATCCGCGCCAGAACCGTAGAGCCAGCTGCGCGCGATTTGCAACAGTTGCGGCGGGGTCGCGCGTTGGGGCAATGGGCAGGGTTAGGCGTCAGATCGCCAGGCGGGCCAGCAAATCTCGCGCCCGTTCGGCGTTCTGCGGATCGCACAGCACGTCGTAACGGCCCGCCACCAATTGCATTGTCGAGCTGAAATCCCGTGTCCCGCGGGCCATCGCGTAGGGAACAGCGGAGGTGATCAACCCGAAGAAGACACCGGCGACCAGACCGGTGCCCAACGCTGCCCACGGGTTAGGGCTGAAGAACCCAAGCACCAAGCCAATGAACAGGCCCAGCCATGCGCCGGTGAGCATGCCGCCGCCAAGCACTTTGGGCCAGGTCAACCGGCCGGTGACCCGTTCGACTTGCATCAGGTCGACCCCGACGATCGTCACCTGCTCGACCGGGAATTCCTGCTCGGACAGGTAGTCCACGGCTCGCTGCGCCTCGGCATACGTGGGATAAGACCCCACCGGCCAGCCTTTGGGCGGGGTCGGCAGGGCAGGCACGCCACGCCGACTGGCGGCGGGGCTGCCGGATGTCGCGCCGGGAACCTGTCCGGGCTGGAAGGGGCTGGTCATCGATCCTCATTCTCCTTTGCGCGGGCCGTCATGTTCGCCGCGTCGTCATCTTCCCCAACGTGCCGAATCGGCGGTTGGTGCCCACGGTCATGACCGCACATGCCACCAGTTCATAGGCTAGGTTGAGACGCATGACAACTCCCGGTGGCGGTTCCGGCGAGAACGCGCACGACGACGCCAACAGGCCTCAATCGACCGGGCAGACACCGCAGCCCGATCAGGGCGCTTCCGGCGAGCCAGCGTACTCGGGATACGAGCCGCGACCGTCCGGGTTCGAGCCGCCATCGACGCCGTCGGGGTATCCACCGCCGGCTTATCCGCCGCCCGGTTACCCGCAGGGCGGTTACCCCCCGGCGGGCGGTCAATCCCCGTCGGGCGGCCCGCCGCCTGGGTATCAGGACGCCTCCGGCTACGGCGGCCCGTCGTACCCGCCGGTACCGCCGGAATATGGCTCTTCGGCAGGTGGCTACGGCCAGCCATATCCGGGTGGTTATCCAGGACCGGAATACCCGGGCGGCTACGGAGCGCCATCGCAGTCGGGGACCAACACGCTCGCGATCGCCTCGCTGGTTTCGTCGTTCATCGGGTTGCTGTGCGGGATCGGTTCCATCGTGGGCATCGTGCTGGGGGCGGTGGCGCTCAACCAGATCAAGCAGACCCGCCAACAGGGCTACGGCCTGGCGGTCGCCGGCATCGTGGTCGGCGTCGCCACCCTGCTGGTGAGCTTGATCGTCACGATCTACGCGCTGCGTTAGCGGGCTGCTCGCCATCGGTCGGTGGCACGAAGGGACCAGACTGGCGCCGCATTCCCGCCGCGCGGCCTTTAGCCGCGACGACCAGCGCCATCTTGCGGCTGGCCTCGTCGATCATCTCGTCGCCGAGCATCACCGCGCCGCGCGCACCGCCGGCAGCCGAGGTGTGCCATTCGTAGGCCTCCAGCACCAACTCGGCATGGTCGTATTCGTCTTGGCGGGGACTGAAAATCTCGTTGCCCGCAGCGATCTGATCCGGGTGCAACACCCATTTGCCGTCGTAACCGAGTGCCGCCGACCGGCCCGCCACCCGGCGGAACGCCTCGATATCGCGCACCTTGAGGTATGGACCGTCGATCGCGGCGACGCCGTGGGCGCGGGCGGCGACCAGGATCGTCATCAGGGCATGGTGGTAGGCGTCTCCGACGTCGTAGCCCTCAGGTTGTTCGCCGACGACACGGGTGCGCATGTTCAGACTGGCCATCAAGTCGGCGGGGCCGAGCACCAGCGCCTGCACCCGCGGCACGGTCGCGATGGCGTTGATGTTCGTCAGACCCCGGGCGTCTTCGATCTGCGCGTCGATTCCGATGCCACCGACAGGCAGTCCGTGGACCGTCTCCAGCTGGGTCAGCACCAAATCGAGCGCCTGCACATGCGAGGCGTCGGAGACCTTCGGCAGCACCACAACGTCGAGCTGGGCGCCGGGTGCGGCGCCGACTGCCGACACCACCTCGATGAGGTCGGCGTGGGTCCACGGCGTGGTCCAGTCGTTGACGCGAACACCGCGCAGCTGCCCGGCCCATCCCGGCTCGCCAAGCGCCGCGGCCACCCGGCTACGGGCCGAGGCCTTCGCATCCGGTGCAACGGCATCTTCCAGGTCGAGGAAAACTTCATCGGCAGGCAGGCCTTTGGCCTTCTCGATCATCTTTTCGCTGCTGCCCGGCACTGACAGGCAGGTCCGGCGGGGTCGATAGGCGATGTTCACGCTTCACTCCTACCCTTTCCTCCATGACGTCCGTCAACAGGGTCTACGTGGCACGGCTGGCGAAAATGCTGGTCCTGGGCCCGCTCGGCGAATCTCTCGGGCGGGTCCGCGACGTCGTGATCAGCATCAGCATCGTCCGTCAGCAACCCCGCGTCCTTGGGCTGGTGGTCGAATTGGTGACGCGGCGCCGGATCTTCGTGCCGATGCTGCGGGTCGCGGCGATCGAGCCACACGCGGTCACTCTCAACACCGCGAATGTGTCGCTGCGCCGCTTCCAGCAGCGGCCCGGCGAGGTGCTGGTGCTGGGCCAGGTGCTCGACACCCGGGTGCAGGTCAACGATCCTGACTTACCTCAGCTGGCTGACACCGACGTCGTTATCACCGATCTCGGAATCGAGCAGATCCGGACTCGCGACTGGATGGTGAGCCGGGTCGCCGTGCGGATCCCGCGGCGGCTGGGCCGGCGTGCTGCGGTACATGTCGTCGACTGGCACAACGTGGTTGGTCTGACACCGTCGGCGTTGGCGATGCCGGGACAAGCGGTGGCCCAACTGCTGCAGCAGTTCGAGGGGCTGCGACCGGTGGAGGTGGCGGACGCCATCCGCGAACTGCCACCGAAGCGGCGCTATGAGGTGGTCAACGCCCTCGACGACGACCGTCTGGCCGACATTCTGCAAGAACTGCCCGAGGACGACCAAGCGGACCTCTTGAAGCACCTAGGCACCGAACGCGCAGCCGATGTACTGGAGGAAATGGACCCCGATGACGCCGCGGACGTGCTCGGCAGCATGAATCCGGCCGAGGCCGAAATGCTGCTGGGTCAAATGGATCCCGGCGAATCGGACCCGGTGC
>NZ_CAXUCH010000042.1:23461-24982 GCF_964249325.1 uncultured Mycobacterium sp.
CTCCCCCAACACCGCCGGCGGTCTGATGACGTCCAACCCGATCGTGCTGACAGCGGACAGTTCCGTGGCCGAAGCACTGGCCCGGGTGCGCGACCCCGACCTCACTCCGGCGTTGGCTTCCCTGGTTTTTGTCACGCGCCCGCCAACGGCCACTCCGACCGGTCGCTACCTGGGCTGTGTGCATCTGCAGCGCCTGCTGCGTGAGCCACCGGCCGCGCTGGTCGGCGGAATCGTCGACGCCGATCTGCCCACCCTGACACCGGCGCTACCCCTGGCCCCCCTGACGCGCTATTTCGCCGCCTACAACTTGCTCTGCGGGCCGGTGGTCGACGACCAAAATCACCTACTGGGAGCGGTGACTGTCGATGACGTGCTCGACCACCTGTTACCGCCCGACTGGCGCGAGGCCGTCGACGAACCGGAGCTCGACGGCGTCGGGAGAGCCTTGTGAGCAAGTCCTCGCCGCGGCAGCGCCTCTACACTCCCCGCACCTCGCGGGCGCTCGCGCCGCGGGTCGACCCAGAAGCGGTCGGCCGGATCACCGAATCGATCGCCCGCTTCTTCGGCACCGGCCGATACTTGCTGCTGCAGACCGTGGTGGTGATCGCGTGGATTGTGATCAACGCCTACGCGGCCAGCTTGCGCTGGGACCCCTACCCGTTCATCCTGCTCAACCTGGCCTTCTCCACACAGGCGGCCTATGCGGCGCCGCTGATTCTGCTGGCCCAGAACCGTCAGGAGAACCGCGACCGCGTCGCGCTCGAAGAAGATCGTCGACGTGCCGCACAGACGAAGGCCGACACCGAATACCTGGCCCGCGAGCTGGCCGCCCTGCGGCTGGCCATCGGCGAGGTCCAAAAGACCCGCGAGTACCTGCGCCACGAATTGGAAAGCCTGCGCGAGCTTCTGGAGGAGCGGCAACTGGAAAAGCCGGTGCATGCGCCGGACGGCGCCGACGTTCGCGCCAACCGGCACCGCTGAAACCGGCTCGTTCCCCAGGCGCTGCATCCTCGTCAGGCAACTCCGTCATTGTTGCCACTGCAGCCACCAGAGTTATGTATGGTGACCTAGTTCACGATGCCTTTGGGTTTGACGGACGCTTGAGTCACATACTGAGGACGGTCGAGTGCGCATTGGGGGACGTTCGGGTGCACGCCCGACCTTCGCGGCCATGCGGCAACGAGTAGCGCGCCTGGCGCGGACACCATCGTTTAGCAGAGCCCCCATTGCTTTCTTACGTGATCGGCTGGCGCGGACACCGGCGTTGGGCGCGGCGGCCCTCACCTCCCTGCGCCAGCGTCTTGCGCACACACCGGCGATGGGTGCAACTGCCGTCACGTCGTTGCCGCAGCAGCTCGCCCGGGTGACGCGGACCCCGGCGTTCGGCGTGGCAATGATCACTCCGCTGATGTTCGCCGGAGCAGTCGGCGCCGCGGCCCCTCGTTTCCCGGGGCTGGCACCTGCTGTGCGGGGCGCCGCCATTACCCCGGTGGCGGCGGTGGCCCCAGCCCCAGCCCCTGG
>NZ_CAXUCH010000042.1:24992-26076 GCF_964249325.1 uncultured Mycobacterium sp.
TGTTTGTTCCCTGTCTCCCACCGCGCCGTGATTTGCCTGACCGACATCGACGCGTTGCGCGTCCGCGCGGGCTTCAACACCTTCACCCCCTGGTGGATGCATGCGTACCCCTGGTGGCCGCGCCCGACCGTCATCGCGCTCGCGCAGCCGCCGAGCAGGTTTCGCATCGCCGCCAGCACCCTCTCGGCTCCCCCGCCAGCGTTCGTGGTGAATACGCCTGGCGTACTGGGCATCCCGAAGGTCGCACTATCGGCCTACCGCAACGCCGAACAGATCATGGCCGCATCGGATCCGGGCTGCGGTGTCAGCTGGAATCTGTTGGCCGGCATCGGACGTATCGAGTCCATGCATGCGGGCGGCGGCGCCACCGACGCCCACGGCACGGCGGTTCGGCCCATTTACGGCCCGTCGCTCGACGGCACCCTGCCCGGCAACGCGATCATCGTTCAGAGCAGCGTCGCGGGCCGGGTGACCTACGCCCGTGCGATGGGACCCATGCAGTTCCTGCCCGGGACGTGGGCACACTACGCCTCCGACGGCGACGGCGACGGCGTGGCCGACCCGCAGAACCTATACGACTCCACGCTGGCCGCGGCCCGATACCTCTGCAGTGGTGGGCTCAACTTGCGGGATCCGTCGCAGGTGATGGCCGCGATCCTGCGCTACAACAATTCGATGCCGTACGCCCAGAACGTGTTGGGCTGGGCAGCGGCGTACGCCACCGGCGTAGTGCCGGTTGACCTGCCGCCGCTCGTCGGCGCTCCCCCGCCGATCGCCGACATACATCTGGAGACCAACCCGGAAGGGCTCGGGCCCGGTTTGCCGGTCAACATCCATGGCCTGCCGTCGATGGACGCGCTGGCTCAGATGCCGCTGATCGACCTGAGCGGCCAGCCCACGGCGTCCGCGCAGCAACCGATGTGGCCGTGGCAGTCGCCGACAACCCGAGCACCGTCATGCACGGTCATTTGCATCGGCCAAGACGCCACTCCACAGCAGGCGGCGGGCGTACCGCCATGGATGGCCCAGCCGCCGGCCGACGCGATGTCGCCCGCGGCGCCAGCAGCGCCGCCAGCCGCTGGGC
>NZ_CAXUCH010000043.1:0-25846 GCF_964249325.1 uncultured Mycobacterium sp.
ACCGCCAGCGGTAAGCCGATCAGCGTCAACCACTTCGAGATAAGGAGATACACAAATGACCACCCGCTTTATGACCGACCCGGACCAGATGCGTTCCATGGCAGGGCGTTTCGATGTGCACGCCCAAACGGTCGAGGACGACGCCCGCAAGATGTGGGCATCCTCGCTCAATATCGCCGGTGCCGGCTGGAGCGGTAGCGCGCAAGCTACCTCTTACGACACCATGGCGCAGATAAATCAGGCGTTCCGCAACATCGTCAACATGCTGCACGGTGTTCGCGACGGACTGATCCGCGACGCGAACAACTACGAGCAGCAAGAGCAGGCGTCCCAGCAGATCCTGAGCAGCTAGCACGAAAGCCGTTAGGAGACAACAATGACTATCAACTATCAGTTCGCCGATGTCGATGCCCACGGCGCCACGATTCGGGCCCAGGCCGCGGCGCTGGAGGCCGAGCACCAGGCGATCATCCGTGACGTGCTGGCCGCCGGCGACTTTTGGGGCGGCGCCGGATCGACCGCTTGCCAACAGTTCATTACCGAACTGGGCCGCAACTTCCAGGTGATCTACGAGCAGGCCAACGCCCACGGCCAAAAGGTGCAAACCGCCAGCAGCAACATGGCGAGCACCGACAGCGCCGTCGGGTCCAGCTGGGCCTAACCACTAACGCAGGCCACCAACGTGGTGGTTCGGTAATCGGCTCATCTCGTTCTACGCGCTGCCAGCTAGCTGCCAGACTGGCGGTCGTGCTGAAATCGTCGCGGGGTTCGATCTGTGACGTGCTGCCCGCAGCGGCGGCACTGCTCGGGGTCAAAGGCGCGGTTGACGGCATCGCGCTGTCCGAGTGGGTCGGCGAGGTGCGTCGGGTCGCGGTGGTTCTGGTCGACGGCATGGGCTGGCATCTGCTGCCCGAGTTGGCCGCGGACGCGCCGCTGCTCGCCGCGGTGCTGGCGGGCGGCGCAGACCGGCTTGATGAACTGGTCTGCACGTTTCCTTCGACGACGCCGACGAGCCTGGTGTCCCTCACGACCGGGGCGCAACCGGGCGAGCACGGTGTCTTGGGCTTCACGGTCAAACTGCCGCACACCAACCGGGTGCTCAACCACATCGTGTGGCGCGACGACCCGCCGCCTTCCCAATGGCAGCCCGTCCCAACGTGGTTCGAGCGGCTCGACCGAGCCGGGGTCAGCACGCGAGCCGTGCTGCCAGCGCACTTTATCGGCAGCGGACTCACCGAAGCGGCGTATCGAGGTGCGCTATTCCGCCCGGTCGGCAGCGACGACGACTACGCCGGGCAGCTGGGCGAGGAAATCCGCGCGGCGCCGGGATTGATCTACGGCTATACCGCCGCACTGGACACCGCGGCACATTTGTTCGGTGTCAGCTCGCCGCAATGGCACGCCGCGGCGGCAGACGTCGACACGCTGCTGACGCGGCTCGTCGAGCAGTTGCCGTCTGATGCGGCGCTGCTGGTCACCGCCGACCACGGCGGGATGAACGTCGCACCGGAGGCACGGGTGGACCTCGACGCCGACCCCCGGCTGGTAGCGGGTGTGCGGGTGATCGCCGGTGAGCCGCGGGTGCGTTACCTCTACACGCAACCGGGGGCGGCATCTGACGTGGTGGCGGCGTGGAGCGAGACGCTGGCTGGGCGGGCACAGGTGTGCAGCCGCGACGACGCCGTGGCGGGCGGGCTGTTCGGCCCGGTGCGCCCGGAGCATCTGGCCCGCATCGGCGACGTCGTCGTCACCTGCGCCGGCGACACGGCGGTGCTGGCGAGCGCCCACGAGCCACCCGAGGTGGCTAACCTGGTCGGTTTGCACGGTGGGGCCAGCCCGGCTGAGATGGCGATTCCGCTCATCGCCTTCCGCGGTTGACGGCAGCGCCGGCCGTCTACCTGCAAAGAACTCGCAACGATCCGTGCGAATCGCCTGCATGACGCTTCTGAGTCGCTTACCGTTTGCGCGGCCGGGATTTCTATGCACCGTGGGGGACGCGACATGGTGGAGGGCGCGCAGCGCCAGTCGTTGTCATCACGAGTGCGCAGTGCGTTGACGCCAGCCGAACGGGCCCGTTTGGGGGCGATGTTCGCGGTGATCGTCGCACTGCACTTGATCGGTTGGCTGACGCTCGTCATGGTGGTCGAGCCCGCACATTTCAGCCTCGGCGACAAGGTGTTTGGCATCGGCATCGGGCTGACGGCCTATACCTTGGGACTGCGGCACGCGTTCGACGCCGACCATATCGCCGCCATCGACAACACCACCCGCAAGTTGATGAATGACGGGCAGCGGCCACTCGGCGTCGGCTTCTTCTTCTCACTGGGCCATTCGTCGGTCGTCTTCGGGTTGGCGGTGCTGTTGGCGCTCGGAGTGAAGGCGATCATCGGTCCGGTCAAGCAGGGCTCCTCGGCGCTGCACCACTACACCAGCTTGATCGGCACCAGCGTCTCGGGAGCGTTCCTCTATCTGATCGCCGTCATCAACGTCGTCATCCTGGTCGAGATTCTGCGCGTGTTCGCGCGGATGCGTCGCGGCCACTATGACGAGGCCGAACTGGAACAACAGTTGAACAGCCGCGGGTTGCTCAACCGGTTGCTTGGTCGCTTCACCAAATCGGTCACCAAGTCATGGCACATGTATCCGGTTGGCTTCTTGTTCGGACTCGGATTCGACACCGCTACCGAAGTCGCCCTGCTGGTCTTGGCGGGCAGCAGCGCTGCGGCCGGCGTGCCCTGGTACGCCATCCTGTGTCTGCCCGTACTGTTCACCGCCGGGATGTGCCTGCTGGATACCATCGACGGCTCGTTCATGAACTTCGCCTACGGTTGGGCGTTTTCCAACCCGGTGCGAAAGGTCTACTACAACATCACGATTACCGGGTTATCGGTCGCGGTGGCGCTCCTGGTCGGCAGCATTGAACTCCTCGGCCTGTTGGCCGATCAGCTCGGTTGGAGCGGCGGATTGTGGGAGTGGATCGGCGGCATCGACCTCAACATGATCGGTTTTGTCATCGTCGCGATGTTCGTCCTGACTTGGGCTGTGGCGCTGCTGGTATGGCGCTATGGCCGCATCGAGGAGAAGTGGAGCATGCCGGCGGACCGCGGCTGACGGACATTGCCGAGCTGTGTTCGAGCACCGAATCCGACCAATTGGACCGTATCGTGGGCACCTCACCTGACTGGTTCTATCATCGGCAAATGTCCACGGTTGGGCGGCTGGCGCTGGCGCTGCTGCTGGACCTGCTGCTGGTCGTGGCGTTGCTGATCGTGGGCGTAATGGCCCACTCGCTGAGTGTGCTGGCCGCAGGCGTCGACTATCTGGCCGACGGGGCCGCGATCGCCCTGTCGCTATTCGCCATCCGCCTGACGCGCCGGGAGGACCGTGAGCGTCCAAACCGATACCCCAGCCCTCTGCTTGCGGCATTGGTCAATGCCGGATGGCTGCTGATCCTCAATGTCGGCATTGTGGTCGCCGCAGCGCAGCGCCTTGCCTCGGGCGCCACCAACGTACACGGCGCGCCGGTGCTCATCGTGGGTGCGGTGGCCGCGGTCGTCATGCTGATCGCCACGCTGATCGTCGGAGCAGACGTCGACGATGGGAACGGCCGGGAAGACCTCAACCTCAAAGCTGTGCGCCTCGATATCGCCGCGGATGCGGCGGCCGCCGCCGGGGTAGCGGTCAGCGGCGCGGTGATCCTGGTAACCCGCAGCTGGGACTGGCTCGATCCCGCTGTGGCGCTCACCATCGCCGCGGTGGTCGGCTACCACGCCGTCAACTTGATCGCACGTGTCCTGATTGCGCTCAGGACGCCGTCGGCCCTGAGCGGTAAGGCCGCAGGCTCATAACCGTGTGAGAGGCATCGGCGTCTAACCGCGGTACGGGCTTCTCAGCCGACTAGCTTATGAATGAGCTATGAATGTTTGTCGGCATCCGGTCGAGCACCGGTTGGCGCTACTACAGTTTGGGGCACCGTGAAGATCAGCGACGCCCACAACCCGCCGCGGTCGCGATCGGCGATCGCGATCGTCGCGGCGGTCTGCATGTTCGCCGCCATCTTCGGAGGTTGGCTGTTACGGGTCGAGCTTGCGACGCCTGCCCAATCGGACGCCTCCCCACTGGCCGCTGCCGGGACCGACCAGCCCCAGCTTCACCAGCAACCCTCCTCGCCGACAAGCCAGACGGCATTCAAGTCGGCACGTATACAACGCAACCGGCCACCGACGTCGTTCGGGTTGATCCCCTCGTTGCGGGAATGGCCGTTACCTGGTCCGGTAACCGCGTCGAGCGCGGACCTGGGCGGGGCCCGTCCTCGCGCGCGGGTAGCTGCCTGTGCCGGTCAAGATCTGCTAACCCAGCTCTGCATCGCCCTTCGCTGATCGATTAGCGCTAGCCGTTGTCGGACGTGACGACGGCCAAGCGAGCGCTGCCCTGGTAACGCGTCGGCGCGATGTCGTCGCCGGCGTCGAAGCGACGAGCAGACCAAAGATCGGCTGAATCGGCGCGGACAACTGAGCGCTGTTGGCATTCGGTGACCCAACCACAGCGATCTCAGGCCTGCCAGTTTGCCTAACCCCATGCCATTGAGGAGATTCCATGTTTTCAGTCACCATCCCCCCGGAAGCGCCAGCGGACGCGCCGGGCATAGCCCCGGTGCTCACGGCAGAGGTCTAGCGATGGACTACGGGACATTGCCTCCGGAAATCAACTCTGCACGAATGTATTCTGGTCCCGGCTCCGGACCGATGTTGGTCGCGGCCGCGGCCTGGGACGACTTGGCCGCCAATCTCGACGCCGCAGCAGTCGGCTACGGATCGGTGCTTTCCGGGCTGGTCAGTGGGTCATGGCAGGGGCCGTCGTCGCATTCCATGACGACCGCGGCCGGACCATACGTGGCGTGGCTGCACACCACCGCCGCACAGGCAGAGCAGACGGCCAACCAGACCCGAGCGGCCGCGAGCGCGTACCACACCGCATTCGCGATGACCGTGCCACCGCCGTTGATCGCCGCCAACCGCGCTCAGCTGATGTTGTTGGTCGCAACAAATGTTCTGGGCCAGAACAGTCCTGCCATCGCCGCCACCGAGGCCCAGTACGACGAGATGTGGGCCCAGGACGCGGCTGCAATGTACGGCTATGCCGGCTCGTCTTGTGCTGCCTCGGCATTGACGCCGTTCACTCAGCCGCCACCCACCACCAACCCGGCGACCGTGGCCAGCCAAGTCGCTGCTGTCGGGCAGGCAGTGAATACGGCGGCGGCCACCCAGACGCAGGCGACGCTGTCTCAGTTGACCTCCGCGGTACCGCAGGCGCTGCAGAACCTCGCATCGCCGATCTCGTCCAACTCGTCGTCGGCCATATCGGCGGTGAACACCCTGAATACGCTTTCGATGCCGGTGCGGACCGCCGCGTATCTGGCGAATACGCCGATATCGAGCATTAATTCGCTGTTTTCCCTTGGCAAATCGGTAGGGGCGACGAGTACCGTGGCCGCCACGGGCGTCAAGGCGGCGGAATCCGGCATAGCGCGCGGCCTCGGTTCGTCCTCGGGTGCGCTCGGCTCGGCCGCCGGCCTGGGGTCTGGTGGGCCGGCGGTGAGTGCGGGTCTCGGCCGGGCGGTTTCGATTGGCCCGCTGTCGGTGCCGCAGGGGTGGGCCGGGGCTGCGCAGGCCGGTGCGGCCGCTCCTGCGACTTTACCGGGAGCCACGGTCAGCGCCGCCCCGGCAAACGGGCCGGCCGTCGTACCGCCCGTGATGCCGATAGGCAGTATGGGCGCACGCGGTTTCAACACGCCTCCTTCCCAATATGACCTGCGGCCCACCGTGATTCCGCGGTCGCCGTCCGCCGGATGAGGGTCAGCCGCAGTGAAACAGCGACATGAAGCCGAAGTCCATGTGCAGTTGCTGGTGACAGTGAAACAGCGACAAGCCGGGTTGGTCAGCGACGAAGTCGACGTCGATGCTCTGGTAGCCGCCCAGCATCGCTACGTCTTTGCGCACGCCCGCAGTTGGCGTGCCGGCGACGTTGGTGATTTCAAAAGTATGCCGGTGCAGGTGGATCGGGTGGATGTCGTCGCTCGCGTTGCATACATGCAACCGGTAGCGCTTGTGCCGCTGCAATTCGATCGGTGGTTGCTTCGACGCCATGGTGAATCGTTGACCGTTGATCGTCCATACGTTGAAGCTGTTGTCCGCGGCGTTTTGCTTTTCAACGAACATGTCGATGACGTGATCGGGTACGGCGGCGCGGGCCCCGGGTTGCGCGAACAGCCGGTAGTCCCACTGAAACGGCGGCGGCGGCGCCCACTGCGGGGCACCACTCTGTCGCGCGTATTCCACCACGATTCCCATGCCGCCGTGCCGGTCATCATCGAGAAGATCGCCGAGTAGCCACACGCCGGGCTGATTCATTGTCACCGCGGCCGATATTCGTTCACCGGCGCCCAGCCACAACACCGGCACGGCAACGGATTTCGGGACCGGGTTGCCGTCAAGCGCCACCACGGTGAACGTGTGCCCGGGCAGCGCCAGGCTGCGCTCCTCGGTGGCGCTGCCATTGAGAACATGGAGCAGGACACGTTCACCGGCCTTGACCCGGATCGGTTCGCCCGCGCCCAGCATCCGCCCGTTGATGCTGAATGCGTCGTAGCCCACTTCGTATCCGGGTGGCATGCCGCTGCCGAGCGATCGCGCCATCGCCGCTTCGCCGATCTCGCGAAGATGGGCATCCTCGTCGCCGGCCAGGAAGCGCTGCTCCATTTCTTCGCCGCGGGTCAGGGTGGGCTCAAATTCCTTCAGCGTCAGGAACACTTCTTGGTCGTATGCTCCGGGATGCTGGCGCGGTTCGATGTAGACCGGACCGACCTGACCGGAGTACTGTGCGCCGGCCAGATCCGCGCCCGCAGTCAGGTGGGTGTGGTAGAAGCGGTAGCCCGCAGGGCCGGGCGTGAAAGCCAGCCGCCGCATGCCATGTGCCGGGATATAGGGTGTGCCCTCTTCGGCGGCACCGTCCACGTCGACGGGCACCGTCTGTCCGTGCCGGTGCAGCTGTTCGGGTGTGCCGGTGTCGTTGTAGACGTCGATCACCGTCGGCTTGCCTTCGGTGAAACGCACCAGCGGACCGGGAAACTGCCCGTTGTATGTCGTGGTCGTCATTACCCGGCCGGGGGCCAACTCGACCGGGCCGGCGGCGATCCGCAGCGTGTAGTCGGGTTTGCCGCTGGGCCGCGATTGCCATGGCGCAGCACACGCCGAGCCAGCGACACCGGCCAGCGCCAGCCCCCCGTATTTCAGAAAACCGCGCCGATCGAGCGTCATTGATGCACCCGTGACTCCCTAGAGCCCTTCGGCAAGCTCTTGCACCGACGCGCCTTTCACTGGCTCAGTCGCCTCCGACGGTGCTCACTCGCGCACCGGCATACGCCCGCGCCGCGTCCACCACCGCGGCGAATAGTCGCAGATCATCCAAACTCTCCTCCGGATGCCACTGCACGGCCACCACGAATTGCTTGCCAGCCAGCTCGAGTGCCTCCACTACGCCGTCGGCGTCCCACGCGCTGACCACCAAGCCCTCGCCGACCTCGGCGATGGCCTGATGGTGATAGCACCGCGCATTGCAGGACTCCCCCAACAGTGCCGCCAGCCGGGTGCCGGGCACAGTGCGCACCGGCAATGTCGTGAACACCGCGTTGCCGGCCCGGTGCCCGCTGTGCCCGATGACGTCGGGCAGGTGCTGATGCAGGGTTCCGCCGAACGCGACGTTGAGCACTTGGGCGCCACGGCAGATCCCCAACACCGGCAACCCTCGTCGCAGCGCCGCGTCGAGCAGCGCGAACTCCCAGGCGTCGCGATCGCGACCCGGCTCCTCGGTGGCCGGATGCGGCGCCTGGCCGTAGACACCAGGGTCGATGTCCTTACCGCCGGTGATCACTAGAGCGTCCAGGCCATCGAGCACGCGATCGGCGATCTCGGCGTCGACTGGCTGCGGCGGCAACAACACCGCCACACCGCCGGCCAGCGTGACGCCCTCGAAGTACGTGGCCGGCAGAAATCCGGCGCGCACATCCCACACCCCGGTGTGCGCCTGGTCCAGATAGGTGGTCAAGCCCACCATCGGCCCGGGCAATCTCGAGACGTTCAAAACCGCGCTTCCCCTCGTTGGTGTCCACCACGCTGAACGCCGCCACCTGGGCGCTGTTCGGACAGTGGGTCACAGCGTCCCGTGCCTAGCCGCCGCACGTGTCCGCTGTTTGCATTCATCGTATTTCGCTAAAGCGCAGGCCTCTTGCCATGCTGGAACCGAGACCGACGTTCTGGTGGGGGTGGCGTGTTCAGAAGGTGTGGGTTCGCAGCACGATCTCGGCAGTCAGTTGCGCCGTTGCTTCGTGAGCGTTGCGCCGCCCCAGCAGTTCGACGATGCGGTAATCGGCGTAGACGTATCGCTGGCTGGCCTTGGCCACCGCCCGCGCCGCGGGTGTGCTGAACAGGGCTGTGGTGTTGATTTCCACAGGCGGGCAATCCTCGTCGCGGATGACGCCGTTCAGATCGGCCACGCGTGGATGTCCACGGTCGATGGCCACCAAACCGGTGAAGCGGTCCAGCCGGGTCGCCGCCAGTTCCCACGCGACTTCCCCGCCGGTGCGGTCGCCGACCACCACCCCCCACTGGATGTCGAGCGCGTCGAGGAGGCCAACCACCGACTTGGGCGTCAGCCTCGGGTCGGGGCCGACGACAATGGTCCGCAGCGAAGCGGTATGCAGGCGCTCGCACACCGCGTCGTATGCGGCGACCGCGCGTTGAGCGGCGCCAAGCAACACCACGACGGAACCCTTGTCTGGACCGGTCACGCTGACCGGGATGGGGAAGCCGTCGATGGTGGTCATCATCATCGAGGGCACTTGAAGCAAGTTACGTCATTCGGATCGTCCGCGGGCCGTTTCTCTCGGGTCTCTCAGGGCAATATCCGGCTCTCGCTTTGAGTGAAACTCTCATATGCCTATGGGGCACTGGCGTATTGGCAGTCGCGGCAGAGCTATTCGACCAGGCGCGAGACAATGCGTGGGCGCGGCGGTGACCCACCGTCGAGCAGGTCGATGATGGCATCGATGTCGAGGTGTGCGGCCAACAGATCAGCCATCAGATCCAGCTGCGCATCCCGGCGCGCCGCGACGTCGACGTCATCGGCAACCGCGAACCCGTGGCGGCCAGCCGCCCTCGCAGCGGTCGTCAACCACTGCCGGCGCAAGGCGTCGTTGTCGAGCAGGCCGTGCCAGTGAGTGCCGAACACGTGATCGCGTCGATAGCCTTGCGGGCATCCGTCTGCCTCGAACCATGCCGGCTCCGAACACCGCCGCAACCGGCCATGGTGGATTTCGTAGCCGGTCAGCGGTGACTGCCAACGGCGCAGCACCTTGTCCGGCCCGAACACGACGTCGGCGTCGAGCAGGCCGAGCCCCCCGACCCGCCCCGATTTCGTTTCCACCGGGTCGTCGATGGTCCGGCACAGCATCTGGAAACCGCCGCAGATACCCAGCACCACGCGGCCGGAGTGAGCGTGGGCGACCACAGCGTTGGCCAGCCCCCGGTCGTGCAACCAGCGCAGATCAGCCACGGTGGCCTTGCTGCCGGGCACCACGATCACGTCGACGTCGGCCACGTCGGCGGGGTCGGTGGCCCAGTGCACCAGCACGCCGGGTTCGCAGGCCAGCGCCTCGACGTCGGTGGAGTTGGAGATCCGGGGTAGGCGCAGCGCGGCGACCCGCAGCCATTGGCGCCCGCGCGCCGGTTGCGGGATGCCCAGCACCCGGTTGGCCTGCACCGACACCGAGTCCTCGGCGTCGAGCCAGAGCTCTTCGGCGTACGGCAGCACGCCGTAGGTGGGTCGGCCGCTCAGCTGCGCCAGTTGCCGCAGGCCGGGCTCCAGCAGGGCTGGGTCGCCGCGGAATTTGTTCACGATGAACCCGGCGATAAGTGCCTGATCTTCCGGCTCGAGCACCGCTACCGTGCCGAACAGATGCGCGAGGAGTCCGCCGCGGTCGATGTCACCGACCAGGACCACCGGCAGGTTTGCCGCCCGGGCTAGCCCGAGGTTGGCCAAATCCGTTGCGCGCAGGTTGATTTCAGCAGGCGAGCCTGCGCCCTCGCAGATAACCGCGTCGAATTCGGCTCGCAGGCTGGCCAAGTCGTCGACGACGATGCTCAGCAGCCGGTCGCGGTGCGCGAGGTAGCCGGCGGCGGTGACGGAGTCGGCCACCCGTCCGCGGATCACCAGCTGTGAGGTGCGCTCGCTGCCGGGTTTGAGCAGGATCGGGTTGAACCGGATGCTGGGTTGCAGGCCGGCGGCCCGGGCTTGCACCGCCTGTGCCCGGCCGATTTCGCCGCCTTCCACGGTGACCGCGGAGTTGTTCGACATGTGCTGCGCCTTGAACGGTGCGACACGTAACCCTTTGCGGGCCAGTAACCGGCACAGGCCCGCAACGACGATGGATTTGCCGGCGTCGCTGCTGGTGCCGGCCACCAGCAGGGCCCCGCTCATCCGGCTGTGCGGCGATTGTGCGGATTCGTACGCGACACGCCGCCGCGGCGCACCAAACCGCACAGTCGCGCAGTACTCGTCACAGCTGGGTCAGGATTTCGGCGCCGCTGTCGGTGACCAGCAGCGTGTGCTCGAACTGCGCACTCCACTTGCGGTCTTTGGTGACCACAGTCCATCCGTCGTCCCAGATTTCGTAATCCAACCCGCCAAGGTTGATCATCGGCTCGATGGTGAACGTCATCCCGGGCTCGATGACCGTGGTGACGGCGGGCTGGTCGTAGTGCAGCACCACCAGGCCGTTGTGAAAGGTGGTGCCGATCCCGTGACCGGTGAAGTCACGAACGACGTTGTAGCCGAAGCGGTTTGCGTACGACTCGATCACGCGGCCGATGACCGACAAAGACCGGCCGGGTTTGACGGCCTTGATTGCGCGCATCGTCGCCTCGAGGGTGCGCTCGACCAGCAGCCGGTGCTCCTCAGAGACATCGCCGGCCAGGAAGGTCGCGTTGGTGTCCCCGTGCACGCCGTCGATGTAGGCGGTGACGTCGATGTTGACGATGTCGCCGTCCTCGATCACCGTCGAGTCCGGAATGCCGTGGCAAATCACCTCGTTCAGCGACGTGCAGCACGATTTCGGGAAGCCCTTGTAGCCCAAGGTCGACGGGTAGGCGCCGTGGTCGACCATGTAGGCGTGCGCGATCCGGTCCAGTTCGTCGGTCGTTACTCCCGGCGCGACCGCTTTGCCCGCCTCCGCGAGCGCGCCGGCCGCTATCTGGCCGGCGATCCGCATCTTCTCGATCACCTCGGGTGTTTGCACCCACGGCTCGCTGCCCTCGCGCGCGGTCGGCTTGCCCACATATTCGGGGCGTGGGATCGACTTAGGCACCGGGAGTGTCGGAGACAGCACGCCGGGCGACAGCGCGGTGCGAACAGGCATGTCGCCAGCTTAAGTCAAGCCTTCGCCCCGCGACGATGCGCCGGACAGCTATAACGAGCCGGACGATCAGCGTCGACGGCGACGCAACGGCGACTTGCGCGGGCCGCGGATGACGACCGAGCCGCATACCACCCGGCCTGTCAGCACCACGTGCGGATTGCCTTCGGCCGGCGCGTTCTTGCGGCGGTCGACAGCACTTCCGCCATATACCTCGACGTCGTCGATCGAGGCGCTGGCGCCGTCGGGCAGGCGGATATCCACACCGCCGAATTTCATGTCGAGTTCGATGACCACCACCGGTCCCGCGAACCGCGCTTTGACCAGGTCCAGTTCGACCGGGCCCAGGCGGCGCACCAGTGCCAACCGGGTCGGCACGACCCACTCACCGTGACGCCGCAGCGAGCCCAGCCAGCCGCGCAGCTCGACCCGGTCGGCCGCCGACGTGACGATCGCCCCGGGACCCGGCAGGTCACCGACGAGGCCGTCGAGCTCGCCGCGGGTGCGGGCGTACGACACCTGCGAGGAGCGTTGCTCGAATTCGTTGATGTCGATCAGGCCGAGCGCAACGGCGTTGTGCAGCCGGCGCAGCGTGCCGTTGCGGTCGGCATCCGAGATCCGCAATTCTGCCAATTCGTCCGGGCGGGCCATAGCGGTTTCAATGTACCGCCGCCCGCGCGTAATCGGTGATGGCGCAAAGTTCCGGATCGTCAGGTCAGGTAGTCGGCGGGCAGCTGGTCGAACATGAACTTGGTCATCCGCACCGCGTACTCCGAACTGCCGCCCCCGACGATCAGCGACGCGAACGCCATGTCGCCGCGGTAGCCGGCGAACCAGGAATGCGATCCGCCGGGGAACTCGGCTTCCCCCGTCTTACCGAACACCGCACCGCTGCCGGAGATGTCGGTTGCGGTGCCGTTGGTCACCACCAGCCGCATCATCGGGCGCAGGCCGTCGAGCATCTTGGGGGTGATCGGCGTGCTGTCACCGCTGACCTTCGTCGGCCGGCCCTCGATGAGTTGGGGCAGCGGTGTTCTGCCGGCCGCCACGGTGGCGGCTACCAGGGCCATGCCGAATGGGCTGGTCAGCACCTTGCCTTGGCCGAATCCGTCTTCGGTGCGTTCGGCCAGATCGACCGTCGGCGGAACCGAACCGGTCACGGTGGGGATCCCATCTACTTCGTAGTCGAGGCCCAGGCCGTAATGGGCGGCGGTCTGCGTCAGCCCACGCGGTGGCAGCCGGCTGGCCAGCTCGGCGAACGTGGTGTTGCACGAACTGGCGAACGCCCGTGACATCGGCACCACGCCCAGATCGAATCCGCCGTAGTTGGGAATGGTGCGATGGCCGATGTCGATCTGGCCCGGGCAGCCCAACAGCGTGTTCGGGGTGGCCATGTCGCGCTCGAGCACTGCACCTGCGGTCACCATCTTGAAGGTTGACCCGGGCGGGTACAGGCCGGTGGTGGCGACCGGGCCGTCGGCGTCGGCGGCGGCGTTCTGCGCGACGGCAAGGATCTCCCCGGTCGACGGCTTGATCACCACGATCATCGCCTTGCGGCCCTGGTTGTCCACCGCGTGCTGGGCGGCGTTTTGCACCGCACGGTCCAGGCTGACCGTGACTGACGGCGCCGGCGAGGGCTCAACCTCGTGAAGGACGGCCACGTCGACGCCGTTCTGGTTGACGCTGACCACCCGCCAGCCAGCCTGGCCGTCGAGTTCGTCGATGACGGCTTTCTTCACCTCGTTGACGATTGCCGGCGCGAATCGGTCATCGGTCGGCAGCAGTTCGGCCTGCGGGGTGATCACCACGCCGGGCAGGTTGCCGATGGCGGGCGCGACGCGGTTGTTGTCGTCTACCCGCAGCGTGATCAGATCCAACGGCTTGGGCGACGAGCTGGCCTGCTCGGCCAGGAGCTGGGGGTCCAGCGTGTCGTCGAATGGTCGCAGTACATCCGCGACAGCACGGGCTGTGCTGATCAGCTCGGTGCCGGCGCGGCTCGCGTCCAGTGTGTAGTGATAGAGGTAGCCGGGCGCCAGCACGTCGGTGCCGCCTGCCTCGTTCACCGCGGCACGCCGCGGCGGGTCGGCGCGCAGCGCGAATGTCTGATGTTCCCCGAGCTTGGGATGCAACCCGGTGGTGGTCCAGCGGACCTGCCAACGGCCCTCGTCGCGCGCCATCTTGAGCTGGCCGTCGTAGGTCCAGGTCCGGTTCTTGGGCAGATGCCAGGTGTAGCGGTAGGCCACCGTTCCGGTGTCCTCGGTGTACTTGGCGCCAAGCACCTGCGCGTCCAGATGCGTCGCCTGCAGCCCGGCCCAGGCGGCGTTGAGCGCTGCCCGGGCGTAGCTGGGGTCGTCGGTGAGCTGCGACGCGCTCGCGGTATCGCCGCTGGACAGGGCGGAAAAGAAGTGCTCCGCGGCGGGCCCGGGGCCATCTGGGCGCGGGGTACACCCCGGCGCAGCGACCGCCGCGACCAGGCCCAAACCCGCAATCGCTGATGCCAATGTGGTTGAAGTTGCCATTGTGGCTGATGTTAAGAGCTGTGCTGACCAGACTGGCGATGCCACACCGAGACCGAACCGTGATGGGCGACTGCTGCCAAATCTGAGGATCGTCGAGCCTGTAGTTGTCGCGTTAGCTACTCGCACTTTTCCGCGCCACCTAAAGTTGCGGCGCAAACCAGCCGCGCGCGGCCCGCCTCAGTCCAACAGCACGGTGGCGAAGGTGCCGACTTCCCGGAAGCCGACGCGGGCGTAGGCGGCGCGGGCCACGGTGTTGAAGTCATTGACGTAGAGGCTGGCGATGCGTCCGGTGCCGACGATCACCGCCGCCAGGGTCGCGGTCCCTGCGGTGCCCATGCCCTGGCCGCGGCGCTCGGGGTGAACCCAAACCCCCTGTATTTGGCCCACCGCCGGCGACTGCGAGCCGACTTCTGCCTTGAAGATCACCTCGCCGCGCTCGAAACGTGCCCAGGCGCGGCCCGCCGAGATCAGGCTCGCCACTCGGCGGCGATACCCCCGACCGCCGTCGCCGAGCCGCGGATCGACACCGACCTCGCCGATGAACATGTCGACGGCCGCCACCAGGTACGCGTCGAGCTCGTCTGGCCGCACCTGGCGCACCTCGGGATCGATCCCACAGCTGGGCATGGTGCTCAAAGCCATCAAGGGTTGGCGGTCACGCACGTCGCGAGCCGGGCCCCACGTGCTCTCGAGCCGCCGCCACATCGGCATCACCAGCTCGGCCCGCCCGACCAGCGACGAGCAACGCCGCGAGGCACTCATCGCCTCGTCGGCAAACGCATGCAAATCGGCCAGCCCGCCGCGCAGCGGAATCAGGTTGGCGCCGGCGTAGCACAGCGATTCGTCGGCGCCACGCCGCGTCCACAGTTCGCCGCCGATCGAATGGGGTTCGATGCCGTGGTCGGCGACGCGCGCGGCGACCATGCACGATCCGACGGGATCCTGGGCGAGCACCCGAGCCACGGCAGCGGCGTCGCGCACCACCGACACCCGCCGCTCGCCGACCAGGCGAAAGATGGGCGGAGCCGACATGGTGAGTCTTTCTGTGGCGCCAGGTGAGCCGAACGGCCGTTATCAGCTTACGGTGACAACAGGTGAACCGCTCGTAGTTGTGTCCGCCTGCGAGCCCATCTGGGACGCCAGCCGCATGGCTTCTTCGATCAGCGTCTCGACGATCTGCGACTCCGGCACGGTCTTGATCACCTCGCCGCGCACGAAGATCTGACCTTTGCCGTTGCCGGACGCCACACCGAGATCGGCCTCGCGGGCCTCCCCCGGACCGTTGACCACGCAGCCCATCACCGCCACCCGCAGCGGCACCTCGAGCCCGTCTAGCCCGGCGCTGACCTCGTTGGCCAGCGTGTAGACGTCGACCTGGGCGCGACCGCACGACGGGCAGGACACGATCTCCAGCGAACGCGGCCGCAGGTTCAGCGATTCGAGGATTTGGTTGCCGACCTTGACTTCCTCGACCGGCGGCGCCGACAGCGATACCCGGATCGTGTCGCCGATGCCCTTCGACAGCAACGCGCCGAAGGCCACCGCGGATTTGATGGTGCCCTGAAACGCCGGCCCAGCCTCGGTGACGCCGAGGTGCAGCGGGTAGTCGCACTGGGCGGCCAGCAATTCGTATGCCGCCACCATCACCACCGGGTCGGTGTGCTTGACGCTGATCTTGATTTTGCCGAAGCCGTGCTCTTCGAACAACGAGGCTTCCCACAGCGCCGACTCGACCAGCGCTTCGGGTGTCGCCTTGCCGTGCTTCTCCAGGAACCGCTTGTCCAGCGACCCGGCATTGACGCCGATCCGGATCGGGACGTCCGCGTCGCCGGCGGCCTTGGCGACCTCGGCGACCCGGCCGTCGAATTCCTTGATATTGCCGGGGTTGACGCGCACTGCCGCGCACCCCGCCTCGATCGCGGCGAAGATGTAGCGCGGTTGGAAGTGGATGTCAGCGATCACCGGGATCTGGCTGTGTCGCGCGATCTCGGCCAGCGCGTCGGCGTCCTCCTGCCGCGGGCAGGCCACTCGCACGATGTCGCAGCCGGCCGCGGTCAACTCCGCGATCTGCTGCAAGGTGGCGTTGACGTCGTGAGTTTTCGTGGTGCACATGGACTGCACCGAAATCGGGTACTCGCTGCCGACCCCCACATTGCCGACCATCAGCTGGCGCGTCTTGCGCCGAGGCGACAACGTCGGTGGCGGTGATGCCGGCATTCCTAAGCCGATTTGTTGGTCAGGGGGCATGAGCGCCGCTCCTCCTCATCGCTTCGCTGAAGCATCGTCGCCGGCGCGGGCCATCGATTTCTCCTACTGGAACAGCCTGATCGGGTTGACCAGATCGGCGGTCACGGTCAGCAACCTGTAGCCGACCACCAGCACCAACACTACGTAAGTTGCCGGCATGAGTTTGAGATAGTTCACCGGCGCGGCCGCGACCATGCCGCGGGCCGAGCGAATCATGTTGCGGATCTTCTCGTAGACCGCGATCGCGATATGCCCGCCGTCGAACGGCAGCAGCGGCACCAGGTTGACCGCACCCAGGATGAAGTTCAGCTGGGCCAAGAAGAACCAGAACGCCACCCACAGCCCGTGGTTGACGGTGTCGCCGCCGATGATGCTGGCACCGACCACGCTGATCGGCGTCTCGGGGTCGCGCTGGCCACCGCCGATGGCATGCACCAGCGCCCCGACCTTGGTCGGGATCGCGGCCAGCGCCTTGCCCAGCTCGACGGACAGGTCGCCAGTGAAGGCGAAGGTGGCGGGCACCGCAGTCAGTGCGTTGTACTGCGTGGGCGGGTAAGTCTTCGGCGCAACACCGATCATGCCGACTTTCGACGGTGTGCCGTCGACCCAGCGCTGCGTGGGTACGACGGTGACGGGCAGGGTGAGCGTTTTGCCGTCGCGCTCGATGACGAACGGAACTGTGCCGTGAACCTTGCGCACCGCGGCGGCCATCTCGTCGAACGTGTGCACGTCAGTGTTACCGACTTTGACGACGACGTCGCCGGCCCGGATGCCGGCGGCGGCCGCCGGGCCGGGGTCGGTGCACTGCGCGAACTGTCCCTTCGTCAATTCTGGTGGAACACAAGCGGTTTCGCCCACCACCGCCGCAGTGGGCGGATGCAGGTTGGGCAGGCCCCATGCCACGGCGATGACATAGATCAGCAGCAGCCCGATGAGGAAGTTCATCCCGGGGCCGGCCAGCAACACCGCGCTGCGCTTCCAGGTTTTCTGCTTGTACATGGCGCGCTCGCGTTCGTCGGGCGCGAGTTCTTCGACCGCGGTCATCCCGGCGATGTCGCAGAAACCGCCGGCCGGAATGGCCTTGAGGCCGTATTCGGTTTCCCCGCGCCGAGTCGACCACAAGGTGGGGCCGAAGCCGACGAAATAGCGGCGGACCTTCATCCCGGTGGCGCGCGCCGCCCACATGTGGCCGCATTCGTGCAGCGCCACCGAGATCAAGATGGCAACGGCGAATGCCACGATGCCGATCACGAACATCATCGGGTAGGTGCGACCTCCTGCGTGGCCCGATCAATGAGACGCCTGGCCTTATGCCGGGCCCAGCGCTGCGCGTCGAGTACGTCATCCACGGTAGCGGGTGCATTACTCAGATGAGGGGCCCACTCGTCGGCGTCGGCGAGCACGTCGGCGATCGTGCGCACGATCGCCGGGAAGCTGATCCGCCCGCCCAGGAATGCCGCCGCGGCTTCTTCGTTGGCCGCGTTGTACACCGCGGTCATGCAGCCGCCGGCCCGGCCCGCGCGGCGGGCCAGCTCGACGGCCGGGAACACGTCGCTGTCCAGCGGCTCGAACTCCCAGCGGGACGCGGTGGCGAAGTCGCAGGCGACGGCAGCGCCGGGCACCCGGTCGGGCCAGCCCAGTGCCAAGGCGATCGGCAGTTTCATGTCCGGGGGGCTGGCCTGCGCGATCGTCGATCCGTCGGTGAACGTGACCATCGAATGCACGATGGACTGCGGGTGGACGACGACGTCGATGCGCTCGTAGGGGACGCCGAACAGCAGATGGGTTTCGATCAGCTCAAGTCCCTTGTTGACCAGCGACGCGGAGTTCAACGTGTTCATCGGGCCCATGGACCAGGTCGGATGCACCCCGGCTTGCTGCGGCGTGACGCGCTCGAGCTCGGCGGCCGACCAGCCGCGGAACGGGCCGCCAGAGGCGGTGAGCACGATTTTGGCGACCTCGCCGACCGTGCCACTGCGCAGGCATTGGGCCATTGCCGAGTGTTCGGAGTCGACGGGCACGATCTGTCCCGGCTTGGCTGCCTTGAGCACCAGCGGACCGCCTGCGACCAGCGATTCCTTGTTGGCGAGCGCCAGCCGGGCGCCGGTGGCCAGCGCGGCGAGTGTGGGCTTTAGGCCCAGCGCCCCGACCAAGGCGTTGAGCACGACGTCGGCCTCGGTGTCCTCGATCAGCCGGGTGACGGCGTCGGCTCCCCGGTAGGCGACGTCGCCGAGGGCCTCGGCCGCCCGTTCGTCGGTGACCGCGATATGGGTCACGCCGGTCTCGGCGCGCTGCTGCGCCAGCAGCTCTGGACGCCCGCCGCCCGCCGCCAGGCCGACCACCTGGAAGCGGTCCGGGTTAGCGGCGACGACCTCCAGGGCCTGGGTGCCGATCGAACCGGTGCTGCCCAGCACCAGGACTTTAATGCGGCCGCTGGTCACCCACTCATTGTGCCGTGTGCCTGCACCGCCCGGTGGATGTCGACGTCGCCGGAGGCGCTTCGCACCCGCACCAGCAGAGTCTCGTCGGCCGCATTCGGTCCATCGGACGATTGCAGCCGGTTGGTGACGACGCCTGATGCGGTCATGATGTCGAGCTGAGCCGCGGTGCCCTCCGGTATGCCGATTTCGACATCGCCGCTGGCGGTGTGAGCAACCACCGCACCGCTGACCGCGGTGGCGATCCTCGTCGAACCGGATGAGGTTTCCGACTTTGCGTTGCCACGTACGCGGTCCAGGGTCAGCGAGCCGCTGGCGGCCCGGAACTTCACGTCGCCGTCGAGCAGGCCGACTTCGACATCGCCTGACGCGGTAGCGGCGTTAAGCCGGCCGGTGATCGACTGCAACCCGAGGTTGCCGCTGGCTGAGGCGAACCGGACGTCGGCGAGGTCGCCCTCGGCGTGCACGTCGGCGGATGCCACGGACACCTGTGCGCTGGAATGCGACGGCAGTTCGACGAGGATGTCGACGACACCCATGCGAGCACCGAGGAAGCCGTGTTTTGCCGGTGCGACAGCCAGTTTGCCGTTGGCATAAGAGATCCGGGCCTGTTCGGCGGACCGGACGTCGGCTTGGCGGGAGGGATCGTGCGGGCGGACCTCGACGACGGTGTCGTCGCGGTCGGTCGCGATGAGCCGGATCGAACCAGCAGCGGCTTGAATGCTCGCCGTGATCGGTTGCGGGGTGTGAAAGGTCGGCATCGGTTCTCCTCTGGTCGGTTTCAGCGCACCCAGCCGGTGACGTGGTGACGGGTGGCGCTCGGAGGTTGGCGGGTGGATTGCGCGGCGGCCGCGGCCGCGCGTACCAGCCAGCTGTTCAGCGACGACCCGTCGCGGCGAGCGGCGCCCTCGACAGCCGCCCGCAGTGCTTCCGGCAGTCGCAAGGTCACCCGCCACGTGCCGCCGCCGTCGTCGTCGACGGTAAGGAACGGGTCTTCGGCGGGCTCCTCGTCGAGCGGGTCGCTGACGATGAACTCCGGTTCCCTGCCACGCAACCGGACCTCCACCGAGCGGGGAGCCAGCTCGCGGGTGATTTCGTCGGCAGCCGCCGACAGGGCTTCCAGCAGCGCCAGCCGCATTGCCGGCTCCAGCGCAGCGCTAAGCCGACCAGCGAAGGCTTGGGCCTCCGGTCCAGCGGCCGCGGCGGCGACGTCGAGCTCGTGTCGTACCGCATCGACATACGGCTGCAACTCCATAGTGTCATGATGACACCGGTTGACGTCATATCAAGCGTCATTTTGGTGCACGAACCTATCGCGTGCTGCGTCGGCCGATCGGGGATATGCCAGAATGGCCGCAAATAACCGCCTAGCGCCAACCGAGCCGAAGGAGTCGCCGTGGTCAGTACCGAGGTGGAGCGTCGCATCGAGGTCGACACCGCCGAGGTGCCATCCGCGGCGTGGGGCTGGAGCAAGATCAATCACCGGACGTGGCGCATCACCGGTCTGGTCGTCGTCGTGTTCCTGTTGGCGATGCTTCGAGGCAACCACGTCGGCCACATCGAGGACTGGTTCCTGATCGCGTTTGCCGCAGTGACGCTTTTTGTCGTGGTGCGCGACTGGTGGGGCCGCAGGCGCGGCTGGCTTCGCTAGCGATCAGCCCTCGGCGGCCAATTGGCCACAGGCGGCGCTGATTTCGCGACCCCGGGTGTCGCGCACAGTGCAGGAGATTCCCCGGCTGCGCACCCGCCGCACGAACTCCCGCTGCACGGCTTTCGGGCTGGCGTCCCACTTGTTGCCCGGCGTCGGGTTGAGCGGGATCACGTTGACGTGCGTCAGCCGGCCCAGCGCCCGATCCAGCCGCTCGCCCAGCAAATCTGCCCGCCATGGCTGGTCGTTGACGTCACGGATCAGCGCGTATTCGATCGACACCCGCCTGCCGCTCATGTCGGCGTAGTACCGGGCGGCGTCGAGCGCCGCGCCGATCTTCCAGCGGGTATTGACCGGAACCAGCCTGTCGCGCAGCTCATCGTCGGGCGCGTGCAGCGACAGCGCCAGCGTCACCGCGAGCCGCTCGTCGGCAAGCTTGCGGATCGCCGGCGCCAGACCAACCGTCGACACCGTCACCGACCGCGCCGATATCCCGAAACCGGACGGCTCGGTGATGCGGCGCACCGTGGCTACCACCCGCGCGTAGTTGGCCAGCGGCTCCCCCATGCCCATGAACACCACGTTCGACAACCGCTGACTAGGGGGGCCGAAGTCGTCGCGCAGCGCCGCCGCCGCGGCACGCACCTGTTCCAGGATCTCGGCGGTGGACAGGTTGCGGGTCAGCCCGCCCTGTCCGGTCGCGCAGAACGGACACGCCATACCGCAGCCCGCCTGCGAGGAAATGCACACCGTGTTGCGCTGCGGGTAGCGCATCAGCACCGACTCGAACGTGGTGCCGTCGCTGGCCCGCCACAAGGTCTTGCGGGTTTGGCCGGCATCACACGCAATGTCGCGGACCGCGGTCAGCAGCTGGGGGAAGATGGCGGCCGCAACCTGGTCGCGAACGGCTGCGGGCAGATCGGTCATCTGGCGCGGGTCGGCGATCAGCCGGCCGTAGTACTGGTGGGCCAGCTGCTTGGCGCGATACGCCGGCAAACCGAGCTCCGTGACGGCGGCGACCCGCCCGGCCGCGTCGAGGTCGGCGAAGTGCCGCGGCGGCAACCCGCGCCGAGGAGCGTCGAACACCACTTGCTGCGTCATGATCACGCTCCAGTGTGACGGCCCGGCGGCGAGCGAAGCCAGCCGTAGCCTCCGGGCGCAGGCCCGGCGTGGTCATCAGCGGCGAACCGGATCGGGTCACCGCGTTGTTCGTCGCAGTCTCAGGGCAGCATCGTCAGCACGATCCAGGCCACCACCGCTGACGGCAGGAATCCGTCGAATCGGTCCAGGACTCCCCCGTGACCGGGGAGCAGGTTGCCCATGTCCTTGATGCCCAGATCGCGCTTGACCTGGGATTCCACCAGGTCGCCCAGCGTGGCACTGACGACCAGGGTCAGGCCCAGCAGCGCCCCGATCCACCACGGCTTCCCGGCCAGGTACGTCACGCTCAAGGTGGTCGCCGCCACGCCTAGAATCAGCGAACCGACCAGGCCTTCCCAGGTTTTCTTCGGGCTGATCGCCGGCACCATCGGATGCCTGCCGAACAGCACGCCCGCGGCGTACCCGCCGACGTCGGAGCTGACCACGCCGACCGCCAGCGAGAAGACCCGACCTGGGCCGTCGTGCTGATAGACCAGCAGCGCCGCGAACGAAGCGAACAGCGCAACCCAGGCAGCCAAGAAGACGGTCACCGACACGTCGCGCAGATAGTTCGCCGGAGGGGCTTCTGTATCGCTCGACGCCGTTCGGCCGTGCGGGCTCAGCAACCGCCACATCATGCAGACCACGACGGTGCCGCCGAAGCCCGCCAGGGCGCCGCCTGTCCCGAAGGGCCAGGTCAGCCACAGCGTGGCTTGGCCGCCAACCAGCAGCGGAAGGACCGGGATGACATACCCGGCGGTGCGCACCCGCCGGTGGACCTCCAGTGTGCCGAATAGCACACCGGCAGAAAGGATGCCGACGAACGCATATCGCGCGTACACCAAGCTGGCGACGACGCCGCCGCCGAGGACCGCACCCACTAGGATCGCGACGGGTAGATTGCGGCCGGCCCGGGAGGTCTTGTCGTGCGGGCCGCCTGCGCCGGTATCAGTGTCTGTCACGGACATAGGTTGCTGAGCGGCCGCTAGACCTCCAGCAGCTCGCCTTCCTTGTGTTTGACCAGTTCATCGACCTGCGCGACGTACTGATGGGTTGTCTTTTCGAGGTCCTTCTCGGCACGGGCGACCTCGTCCTCGCCGGCCTCGCCCTGTTTGCGGATACGGTGCAGTTCTTCCATGGCTTTACGGCGGATGTTGCGGATCGAGACCCGGGCATCCTCTCCTTTGTGCCTGGCTTGCTTGACCAGCTCGCGGCGGCGCTCTTCGGTCAGCTGCGGGACGGCCACCCGGATCAGGGTGCCGTCGTTGGTGGGGTTCACGCCCATGTCGGAGTTGCGGATAGCTGTCTCGATGGCGTGCAGCTGGTTAGCCTCGTACGGTTTGATGACGACGAGCCGGGCCTCGGGCACGTTGATGCTGGCCAACTGGGTGATCGGGGTGGTTGCGCCGTAGTAGTCGATCGTGATCCGAGAGAACATGCCGGGGTTGGCCCGGCCGGTGCGGATGGTCGCCAGGTCGTCGCGGGCCACCGAAACCGCCTTTTCCATTTTCTCCTCGGCGTCGAAGAGAGCCTCTTCTATCATCTGCGCCGCTCCTTCTCATCGTCCCCTCGCAGGCTGGGGGCCCGCGCGCTCTGCGTCGTCGTCGGCGGGGATCATCTGCGCCGCTCCTCTTCATCGCTACGCTCTGCATCGCCGCCGGCGCGGGCCCCCGTTACGTGGTGACCAGCGTTCCGATCTTCTCACCCGCGACCGCGCGGGCGATATTGCCGTCGGTCAGCAGGTTAAAGACCAGGATCGGCATGCCGTTGTCCATACAGAGGCTGAACGCGGTGGCGTCGGCCACCCGCAGCCCGCGGTCGATGACCTCGCGGTGGCTGATCGCGGTGAGCAGTTCGGCGTTCGGGTTGACGCGGGGATCCTCGGCGAAAACCCCGTCGACCGCTTTGGCCATCAACACCACGTCCGCGCCGATCTCCAGCGCCCGCTGCGCGGCGGTCGTATCGGTGGAGAAGTACGGCAACCCCATACCGGCGCCGAAGATCACCACCCGGCCCTTTTCCAGGTGCCGGCGTGCCCGCAGCGGAATGTACGGCTCGGCGACCTGACCCATGGTGATAGCTGTCTGCACTCGGGTGACAATGCCTTCTTTCTCCAGAAAATCTTGCAGCGCAAGGCTATTCATGACGGTGCCGAGCATCCCCATGTAGTCGGATCGGCTACGTTCCATGCCGCGCTGCTGCAGCTGCGCGCCGCGGAAGAAGTTGCCGCCGCCGATGACCACTGCGACCTGCACGCCGTCGCGGACCACTTCGGCGATCTGACGGGCGACCTGGGACACCACGTCGGGATCCAGGCCCACCTGCCCGCCGCCGAACATTTCGCCACCGAGCTTGAGTAACACCCGCGAGTACTTCGGCCGACTCGACGGCTGGCCGCCCTCCGGCGGGTCTGCGTGTACGCCGTTGGTGCCCGTCGGCTGCGGCTCGCTCATCAGACTCCTCGCATAAGAGCGCCATCCCAGTTTTGCGCCGAATGTGAAACCAGGGCGAAAAATGTGCCGATATTTCGCCGTGGCTGCACGCCCGGCGTCCAACTTAGTACCCCTGTGCTGTGCCGTTGCCGAGGCAGACCAGTGCCGAGGTGCTCACCGTGTCGCGGTCGAGGATGTTGCGAGTGTCGAGTACGACGGCGCCGCCGGCGGCGCACCGCGCGATCGAGTCCCAGTCCAACTCGCTGAACTCCATCCACTCGGTCAATACCAGGATGGCGTCGGCGTCTTTGGTGGCGACGTAGGGATCACGCGCAATGGCCACCGGCAGCTCGGCGCCGTCGATGTTGTCGAGGCGGGGATCGTAGGCGGTGACCTGCGCGCCGGCCTCGTGCAGCACGGTGCAGATCGCGACCGCCGGCGAGTCGCGGATGTCGCTGGTGCCGGCCTTGAAGGTCAAGCCGAGCGCGGTGATCTTCAGTTCGTCGAGCCGACGGTGCAGCAGGCGCCGCAGCGTGGTGGCGATGCGCTCGGCCTGTGCGAAGTTTGTGCGCCGCGCAGCCTCCACCTCACGCAGCGCAACATTGTGGGCGCGGCCGGTGTGCAACAGCGCGGCGGTGTCCTTGGGCAGGCAGGAACCGCCCCACCCCGGTCCCGGCGCCAGGAAGTGTCGGCCGATCCGCTCGTCGGCGCCCATGCACCCGGTGACATCGCCGATGTCGGCACCGACCCGGCCGCATAACTCGGCCAGCGAGTTGACGAACGACAGCTTGACCGCCAGAAAAGCGTTGCTGGCGTACTTGGCCAGCTCCGCACTTTCCAGACTCATCCCCAACACCGTGTCGGTGTCCCCGGCGTATAACTCGGCGACTCGTGCAGCGGCGTCGTGCTGTTGCGCGTCGCCGGTGGCGCCAACCACCACCCGCTCTGGATGGCAGAAGTCATGCACGGCGTGACCTTCGCGCAGGAATTCCGGATTGGCGACGGTCTCGATGCCGCGAGCGCCGAGCAGTTCGCTGAGCCGACGGCAAGTGCCCACGGGCACAGTCGACTTCACCGCCACCACGCAACCGGGGCGAAGCACGTCGGCCAGTTCGGTCACCGCGCGTTCGACCGCGCGCAAATCGGCGCCGCCGTCCTCGTTGGTCGGCGTCGGAACGCAAACTAACGCCACGTCGCATTCGTGCAAACCGTCGTAGTGACACGTAAAGCGCAAATCGCCGCGGCGCATGCCGCTGCACAACAGCTGATCCAGGTCCGGTTCGTCGATCACCGACCGGCCGCGGCGCAGCTGGTCGACGCGGGCAGGATCGTTGTCGACGCACACGGTGTCGATTCCCTTGGCGGCCAAGCAAACCGCGGTGGTCAAGCCGACGTAGCCGGCGCCGACGACTCCGACTTTGATGCGCTTCGCGGCAGCGCTGGCGGGCCGGATGCTCATGCGCACTCCGCAAGCAGTCGGCGGGTGGCGTCGATCACCCGCGACGGGGTGATCAGCAGCAACCCAGGGTGTGGGCGGTCCCCGTGCGGGTCGCCGCGGTCACCGGCCCATACCGTGATGTGCCGTCCCGCGCCGCGGGGCCCCCACCGGCTGGGCGGGGTGGGCCCGAACAGCAGCACCGACGGTGTCCCGGTGGCGGTGGCGATGTGACCGACACCGGTGTCCCCGCACAGCAGTAACTGGCAGTCACTGATCAGCGCCACCATGCCCAGCACGTCGAGTTGTCCGGCCAGCACCGCGGATTGGTCCAGACGAGCTTGTGCCGCAACGCTTTCCGCGAGGGCTCTCTCGGCGGCCGATCCGGTCACGACGACGCGGTGCCCGGCGGCGGTGAGCGCCGCGGCCACGGTCGCGAACCGGTCAGCGGGCCAGCGGCGTGAGGGTGCCGCCGCACCCGGGTGGATGACCACGACGCCGTCCCGGCGCGGGTATCCGT
>NZ_CAXUCH010000044.1:0-15507 GCF_964249325.1 uncultured Mycobacterium sp.
GCTGAGATAGTGCGGTCGCTGCCGCAGCCGGCCCCCGCGCCGGACGCGACCGACGGTTCCGCGTCGCAGCAGCGCCAGCAGCCGGTGCGCCAGCCGCCGGATCAGCAGTCGCAGCAACAGTAAAGGCGGGAAGCGGAATGCTGGCACGAAACGCCGAGGCGCTGTACTGGATCGGCCGCTACGTCGAACGCGCCGACGACACCGCACGCATTCTCGATGTCAGCGTGCACAAACTGCTCGAGGACTCCAGCGTCGACCCCGACCACACCTCGCGGATTGCGAAATACCACGAGCCCGCCGACGCGGTGGTCGCCGCGGCACAGTGGGTGCGCAGCGAACTGGAACACCTTCCGGGAAGCACCGGTGTGCATTTCTCTGGGCTCGACGCGCTGCGCGAGGGTAAAGGTGTGTGCCAAGACTTCGCGCACCTGTCGTTGATTATTCTGCGCAGCATGGGAATTCCCGCGCGATACGTCTCGGGCTACCTGCATCCGGACCGGAACCCGGGGACCGGTGACCCTGTGGACGGTCAGAGTCACGCGTGGATTCAGGCCTGGACCGTGGTGGGACTATGACCCGACGAATGACGCCGAAATTAACGAGCAGTACGTCAGCGTGGGAGCGGGCCGCGACTACTCGGACGTGTCCCTGTTGAAAGGCATTACTGCGGTGAGGGCGCGACCGATCTCGACGTGATCGTCGAAATCACCCGACTGGCTTAGCCGCTGCCGGGCATATCGTTCCTCAGATGAATGACTTCTCTGCAGCTCGGTCGGCGCGGACTGGCAGGCACGGTGGGCCGCTGGCATTGCTCGGCGCCGGTTGTCTGCTGCTGCTGTTCGGTGGGCTGGCCATCGCGGTGGTGCTGGGCGGGTTGATGCCGCTGCCTTACGGGCCGGCGGACCCGGTCCTGGACTATGTCCGCGGCGAGCCGGTCGCGGTGCAGGCCGGCGCAGTCGGGGCGTTCGCGTCGTCGGTTCCGTTGGCGATCTACGCGGCAACGGCCAGTGCCCGGTTGCGTCAGCTGGGCGCGGCCGCCTCGGGGGCGACGATCACGCTGACCGCCGGCACCCTGGCGGCGGCAGCGTTGGGCCTGACAGGTTTGCTGGCTTGGACCCTGTCGCGACCGGACGTCGCCGCCGATCCGGCGTTGGTCGGGGCGCTGTATTTCCTGGTGTTCCTGGTCGGCGGCCGCGGACACCTTGTGGCCCTCGGGTTGCTCGTCGCCGGTATGGCGCCGCCGGCGCTGGCCCTGGGCCTATTACCGAAGTCGCTGGCCTGGGCGGGCCTGGCCATCGCGGTCGTTGCCGGGGCCACCACGCTGGTCCTGGTGTGGCCGTGGCTGGGTGTGATCCTGCCCCTCGCGCGAATCTCGGCCTTGCTCTGGCTGCTCGTCGCCGGTGCGATGTTGCCGCCGCAGCGCGCTCCGGTGTCCGTCGACCATCCCGCCAACCGTGTGACGGGCGGATAGCTGTCACGACCGTGGTGGAATCTCGACGCGGTGCAGGTCGTCGCCGAGCTCGATGCGCCCGTCGAACTCGGCGGCGGCCAGCGTCCGCCACTGCTCTTCCTGGCCCGGCGCGATACCCGGCACGTAGTGGGTGAGGATCAGGGTGCTGACCCCGGCGCGAGTGGCGGTCGCGGCGGCCTCCTGAACCGACGAGTGGTAATCGCAGATGTCCTTTATCCGCTGCTGTGGCAGCAGGTTGACGATGTCTTTTCGAATCACGGTGTGGACCAAAGCATCTGCATCACGGGCCAGCTCGTCGAGGCTGTCGCATGGCACGGTGTCGCCGGCCAGGACAACGGCTGCGCCGCTCGACTCGATCCGGAACCCGATCGTCGGCGCAACCGGTCGGTGATCGGTGGGCGCTACCCGGATCGTCACGCCGCCGCGGTCCCACACCAAACCTTCGCTGTATTCCCTGGTCTCGACGGCAGGCGGTGCGGTCAGGTCAGCGTGGTGGGCGAGTCGGTAGCCGATGTCATGGCCGAACGCCTTCAGCGTCGCCTCGACCACGTCGGCGGTGCCGGGCGGCCCGATGATCGGCAGGGCAGCGGGATCAGGTCCGAAGGTGGTGACCCAACGCGTGATCAAAACGTCGCCGAGATCGGCAATGTGGTCGCTGTGCAGGTGGGTGAGCAGCAGCGCCGTCAACCCGTTGGCTCCCAGCCCGATTGCGGCGGCCCGCTGCAGGACCCCGCGGCCGCAGTCGACGAGGAAGAGCTGTCCATCCGCCCGCACCAGCGTCGAGGGACCCGCACGGCTGGGATCCGGGATCGGGCTTCCGGTACCCAGCAGAGTGATCTCGATCATCACGCCATCCGTTGGAGTTTCAGCCCGCGCATACCTGGCCGCCGCGGGTTCTTCCAGGTATCGCACAGACCGTGGCCGCGCGATAGCGATTCGCCGCTTTCACGCTGGGCAAGATCGCCGTAGCCTGGTGTGAACCAGCTCACAACGGCGGGAGGCTTCGATGCGGATTCGGGACGTGTTGCGGAACAAGGGCGCGGCGGTCGTGACGATCAATCCCGATGCCACGGTCACCGAACTGCTCGCCGCATTGGCCGAGCACAATATCGGCGCGATGGTGGTCGTCGGACCAGACGGCCTGGAAGGCATTGTTTCTGAACGTGATGTCGTGCGCGAACTGCACACCCACGGCGCTCGTGTGCTCTCGTGGCCGGTAGCGAAAATCATGACGTCGGTGGTCGCCACCTGCACCAAGGCCGACACTGTCGATGCCATCAGCGCGCTGATGACAAAAAACCGGGTCCGCCACGTGCCGGTGGTGGAAAACGGCAAGCTGGCCGGCATCGTCAGCATCGGTGACGTCGTCAAAACCCGGATCGACGAGCTCGAAGCCGAACACGCGCAGCTGCAGTCCTACATCACCCAGGGCTGACCGCCGAGTGTGCGCTTGAGTCACGCCCGAGCAGCGTGCGTTAAGTCCGCACTCGACGCAGATCAGCTCCAGGAATACTCGGCGCGTAGCCGGGCGGCGACGACCTCGAAGATCTCGCGCTCCAAGATCGCGCCCTCGCGGCGAATACTCTCCTCGGGCACGTCGAGCACCCGGTCGAGGCGAACCCAGCTCGATCTGCCCGCCTCATCCCAGCTGCCGGCGCCGATGCCCACCCAGTTCTGGTCGTGGGCGTGGCTTTCCTGGCTGGAGAGCGTCAGTCCCAGCAAGGTTCGGCGGTCACGTCCCACGACCAGCACCGGGCGGTCTTTGCCGCGGGTGGGGTCGTCCTCGTAAACCACCCAGGTCCAGACGATTTCGCCCGGATCGGCACGGCCGTCCAGGTTCGGGGCATAGACCAGCTTGCGCGCCCGGTGCGCGGTGGGCACACTGCGGCTGGTCACCGGCCTGCCCTGCGTGACGGCGGCAGGCGGTTGCACGACGCTGCCGATGATGGCGTCCATCCCGACCTTGATGCCGCGCTGTATGCCCTCTTTGAATGCAGGCTGCACGCCCGCCGAGTTCTGCAGCTGGCGGATGAATTTCGGGGCCTCGTTGAACACCAGGTTCTCCGCCATCCGCTGCAACGTCTTCCACTGTGACTTCCGCGGGGAGGCCATGGGGGCCAGCATAGGCTCGCCGATTGTGTCGTCGTGGCCTTGCCTCGATACCCTGGAGCTACCTGCGCCCTGTCGCGCAACCGTTCAACCAGGAGATTCCCATCAGCAGTTTCGCCGACCAGACTTTCACCGCGCCGGCGCAGATCAGGAACTTCTGCATCATCGCCCACATCGATCACGGCAAGTCCACCCTGGCGGATCGGATGCTGCAGCTCACCGGCGTGGTCGACGAACGGTCGATGCGCGCGCAGTACCTGGACCGGATGGACATCGAACGGGAACGCGGTATCACCATCAAGGCGCAAAACGTGCGCCTGCCGTGGCGGGTAGGGGACACCGAGCACGTCCTGCATCTGATCGACACCCCCGGTCACGTCGACTTTACCTACGAGGTGTCTCGGGCGCTGGCGGCCTGCGAGGGTGCGGTGCTGCTGGTCGACGCGGCGCAGGGGATCGAGGCGCAGACGCTGGCCAACCTGTATCTGGCGCTGGACCGCGACTTGGTGATCATCCCGGTGCTCAACAAGATCGACCTGCCCGCCGCGGACCCGAACCGCTACGCCGCCGAAATCGCCCACATCATGGGCTGCGAACCGGGCGATGTCCTCAGGGTTTCCGGCAAAACCGGCGCGGGCGTGGCCCAGCTGCTTGACGAGGTGGTCAAGCAGGTGCCGCCGCCGACGGGCAACCCTGACGCGCCGACTCGGGCGATGATCTTCGACTCGGTCTACGACACCTACCGCGGTGTGGTCACCTACGTCCGGGTGGTCGACGGCAAGATCACCCCGCGCGCGCGGATCGCGATGATGTCCACCGGAGCCACCCACGAGCTGCTCGAGGTGGGCGTCGTCTCCCCGGAACCCAAGGCCACCGCCGGACTCGGCGTCGGGGAAGTGGGTTATCTGATCACCGGCGTCAAGGACGTCCGCCAATCCAAGGTCGGCGACACCGTCACCACGGCGCGCCACGGCGCCACCGAACCGCTCACCGGTTATCGCGAACCGAAACCGATGGTGTACTCAGGCCTGTATCCGGTCGACGGCTCGCAGTACCCGGCTTTGCGCGACGCGCTGGACAAGTTGCAGCTCAACGACGCCGCGCTCACCTACGAGCCGGAAACCTCGGTCGCGCTGGGCTTCGGATTCCGTTGCGGCTTTTTGGGATTGCTCCATATGGACATCACCCGGGAGCGGCTGGAGCGCGAATTCGACCTCGACCTGATCTCGACCTCACCCAATGTCGTCTACCGGGTGGTGAAAGACGACGGAACGGAGGTCCAGGTAACCAACCCGTCGGATTGGCCGTCGGGCAAGATCCGCACGGTCTACGAGCCTGTGGTGAAGATCACGATCATCGCGCCCAGCGAATTCATCGGCACAATCATGGAGCTGTGCCAGTCGCGCCGCGGCGAGCTCGGCGGTATGGACTATCTGTCGCCCGAACGCGTCGAACTGCGCTACCGCATGCCGCTGGGCGAGATCATCTTCGACTTCTTCGACGCGCTGAAGTCGCGCACCCGCGGCTACGCCAGCCTGGACTACGAAGAGGCCGGCGAACAGGAAGCCGACCTGGTGAAGGTCGACATTCTGCTGCAGGGCGAGCCTGTCGACGCGTTCAGCGCGATCGTGCACAAAGATGCGGCGGCCGCCTACGGCCACAAGATGACCGCCAAGCTCAAAGAACTCATCCCGCGCCAGCAGTTCGAGGTGCCGGTGCAGGCGGCGATCGGCTCGAAAATCATTGCACGCGAGAACATTCGAGCGATCCGCAAAGATGTGTTGTCGAAGTGCTACGGCGGTGACATCACCCGCAAGCGCAAACTGCTGGAAAAGCAGAAGGAAGGCAAGAAGCGGATGAAGACGATCGGACGGGTCGACGTGCCGCAGGAGGCGTTCGTTGCGGCGCTGTCCACCGACCTCAGCGCCGACAAAGCAAAGAAGTAACCGTGCTGGCGACCAAGCGCGTCGACTTGACGATTCAAGCGAAATTCGTTAGAAGACTCCAACTGCTGTGCACGCTGGAGGGCGCCAAGGTATGAAAAAGGTCGGGCGCGTCGCGGCAATAGCGGCCTGTGTGATAGCCGCGCTGCTCGCAACCAGCTGCAGCGCGGTCGTCGGCGGCCAAGCGCGTCCCGTCGCCGGGATCGCACCGCGCCCGGTCATCGGGGTGACCATCGAGCAGGCGCTGCTGGGCAAGGCAGAGCTGTCCAAACTGCTCGACCAATCGGTCAGCACACTGCAACCGCCCCGCTATGGGGGTGCGACGAAGCTGTTCCACAGTCTGGTGCCCGGGCCCAACGATTGCTTGGGGGTGCTCGCTGAAATGCAGTCCAGCAGCTACCGGTCCGCCGACGTGCGCGACGTCGCATGGGAGAGCTGGTTGGACGCTCGGACGGCTCCCGCTCCGGTGATCGCCGTTGACGAGGGTGTGGTCGCGTTGCCGACGGCCGCAGAAGCCAACGCACTGTTCGCGGCGTTCGCCGAGCAATGGAACCGGTGCGACGGCAAAGCCGCTACCTACCGCGACCAGACGTACCGCATCACCGACGTGCGCGTCGCCGACTCGGTGCTGGCCGCCACCCTGCAGACCACGCCCACCCCGATCGCACGGGCCATCGGGGTCCGGGTGAACTGCCTTGTCGAGGTCAAAGTTCCGTTCTCCGCCGACACGCGCTCGACCCCCGGAACGACAGCCAGCGATCCGGAAACCAGAGCCATTGAGGTCGCTCGGCTGATGATGGACAAGATCAGCGGTTTGAGCTGAGGCCCTCCGCCGCTACATCGGAGCGTTGGCGGTCGGCCGCTACATCGGAGCGTTGGCCGGGTGGAAAACCCCGGTGCTGTCGGCTTCTTCTTCCGCCCGGATGACGTGGACCACCGCGTTGATCAAGGCCAGGTGGGTGAACGCTTGCGGGAAGTTCCCCAAATGCCGCCCGGTGCGCGGCTCGAGCTCCTCGGCGTACAGATACAGCGGGCTGGCAAACGACAGCAGCCGCTCACACAAATGCTTGGCTCGGCTGACTTCGCCGATCTCGACCAGCGCTGACACCAGCCAGAACGAGCAGATGGTGAAGGTGCCCTCCTCGCCGGTGAGCCCGTCGTCGGTCTCGTCGACGCGGTAGCGCAGGACCAGGCCTTGTTCGGTGAGTTCGTCGGCGATGGCCAGCACGGTGGCCCGCACTCGGGGGTCATTCGGCGGCAGGAACCGGGTCAGCACCACCATGAGCAGCGAGGCGTCTAGCGCGTCGGTGTCGTAGTGCTGGGTGAACACGTTCTTGACGTTGACGCCGTGTTCGAGGATGTCGGCCTTGATCTCCTCGGCGACCGCCCGCCACCGCTGGGCGTAGGCCCGTTCGCCTTGCCGCTCGGCGAGTTTGGCGCCGCGGTCCAGCGCCACCCAGCACATCACTTTCGACGAGGTGAAGTGCTTGGGTTCGCCGCGCACCTCCCAGATGCCGCGGTCCGGCTCACGCCAGTGCTCGGCCGCCTCTTCCACTTGCTTCTTGAGCACCGGCCACAGCGTCTCCGGGATTTGCTCACGCGACTTGGCGTGTAAGTAGAACGAGTCCAGGATCGCGCCCCAGATGTCGTGTTGGTTCTGCTTGTAGGCACCGTTGCCGATCCGGACCGGGCGCGCATGGTCGTAGCCGGAAAGATGATGCAGCTCTTCTTCCTCGAGGATGCGTTCACCGCCGACGCCGTAGATGACCTGCAGCGGATGGCGTTCGCCGTTGTTGGCGCCGGAGACGTCGGCGATGAACGCGAAGAAGTCGTCGGCCTCGCGGTCCAGGCCCAGGGTGTAAAGCCCCCACAATGCGAACGTCGAGTCGCGAATCCAGGCGTAGCGGTAGTCCCAATTGCGTTGGCCGCGAGGGGTTTCCGGCAGCGACGTGGTGCTGGCAGCCAGCAACGCTCCGGTGGGCGAGTAGGTCAGTCCTTTCAGCGTCAGCGCGCTGCGTTGCAGGTATGCCCGCCAGGGGTGGTCGGGGAAGTTGCCGATGTTGATCCACTGCCGCCAGCATTCGGTGGTCTGCCACATTTTGTCGGCGGCGTCGGCGTATGTCTGCGGCGCCGGGTGCTTGGACCAGCTCAAGGCGACGAACACGTCGTCGCCTTCTTTCAGCCGGGTGCGGGCCCGTGCTTCACGACCCTCCAACCCGATACGCAGATTCGTGGTGAGCCGAAGCGTCGGGTGAGCGTCGGAATCGGTTTTCGCCCGCGCGACGGCCTCGCCGTAGGCGGCGGCGGAGTATTCCCACATTGCGCTGATGCGGTGGTAGTCGAACGCCGGCTCGCAGCTCATCATCAGCTCGACCGTGCCCGACACGCACCGCACGGTGCGCAACAGGATGTGCTCGGCGTCCCAGTCCATCGGCGTGCGGCGATGGGTGTGCGACCGTCTGTCGAGGTCGTGCCAGGGGCCCATCACCAGGGCGTCGCGCACGATCAGCCAGCCGGTGTGGGTCTGCCAGGTGGTCTCCATGATCAGGCTGCCCGGCAGGTAGCGGCGCGCCGAGGGCACCGACACGCCGTAGGGGCCGAGCCGGAAATGACCGGCGCTGCGGTCGAGGATCGCGCCGAACACGCTCGGCGAGTCCGGCCTTGGCACGCACAACCATTCCACCGACCCCGTCGGCGAGATCAAGCACGTCGTCTCGCAGTCGGACAAAAACGCATAGTCCGCGATCGGCGGGAACGAGTTCCGCAGCGATCCGCCCGACGGGAACGGCACCGGAGAGGTAACGGTGAGCGGCGCAGCGTCCGCCCCGTCGGCAGGCTGCGCGTGCAGGACCATGCCGACATCATCATCTGCCCACCTGCCCGGCGTCCACTGGTGGCGGGGCGCCTTAGCGCCTGGCGAAAGCCGGAGCGTGCTCCGGACGGATTCCCACGCCGATGACGTAGGCGGGCAGGGCCGACAGCCACGGCAGCCGACGGACCACCCCGAGCAGGGGCGCGGCGGTTGCTGTGGGATCTTCGCCGCGAAGGATCGGGTCAAGCACGCGGCGGTGCAACATCCGCTGGAGGGCTTGGGTCATGGCGGTGGGCACTACCCGCCGGCGCCGCACAGCGGCAAGATGGCGATCAGTGACCCGGTGCCGGCGCAGCGGTTCGGCGAGCAACCTCGCGGCCGCGACGGCGTCTTGCACGGCGAGGTTGATACCGACGCCGCCCAGCGGCGACATCGCGTGCGCGGCGTCGCCGATGCACAGCAGTCCGTCGGTGTGCCAGCGGCTCAGCCGATTGACCCGAACCTCAAGGTGCTTGACGTCGTCCATCGATTTCAGGGTGTCCACCGCGTCGGCGGCTTCGGGCACGAGGTCGGCCACCTCGCGGCGAAACGCCTCGATGCCTCGGGCCCGCAATTGCGCGTCGGTGCTCTTGGGCCCGATATAGGCGATCTGGAAATAGCCTTGCCGCGGAATCACGGCCAGCGCCTTGGCCGGTCCGATGCGGGGCAAGAACGAAAATTGGGCGGGCCCTTGATGCGGCACCCGAAACCACCACGCGTCGAAGTTCACCGGGTATTCGCGCCCAGTCAGCCCGGCGGCTTGCCGGACGGCGGACCAGCGGCCGTCACAGCCCACGGTCAGTTCGGCACGCAGTTCACCGGCTCCGTCCGGGCCTCGATAGCGCACACCGGTCACCCGGTTGCCTTGGCGCAGCAGTCCGGTCACTTCGGTGTTCATCCGCAGGGTGAAGCTTGGCTCGGTTTGGGCAGCTTCGGTGAGCAGGTTCAGCAGGTCCCACTGCGGCACCATCGCGACAAACGGGTGCGGTTGGCGCAACCGCCCGAAGTCGACGTAGGTCACCGGTTGCCCATTGGATTGCACCGTCGCGTAGCGCACCTCGCTGTAGGGCAATGCGGCGAAGCGTTCCCACAGGCCCAGTTCGTCGAGGAGCCGCAGTGTAGTGGGATGCACGGTGTCACCGCGGAAGTCGCGGAGGAAGTCGCCGTGCTTCTCCAGCAGCGTGACGTCCACGCCCGCCCTGGCCAACAGCAGCCCGAGCACCACCCCAGCCGGGCCGCCGCCGGCGATTGCGCAGGTGGTTTCTTCGCGCGCCGGGGCCATCCGCTGAGGTTACGTTGGTTTAGGGCGCTGCGGCGAATAGGGTGAGCCCGGTGGACGGGTTCCTGAGTTGGTGGGACGGCGTCGAGCTGTGGTTGTCCGGTCTCGGCTTCGTGCTGCAGACCATTGTGGTGATGCCCGTCGTGCTGGCGCTGGCCTACCTCATCGCGGTGGTGCTCGACGAGATGCTGGGCCGCGGCATCCGGCTGATGCGCCGCGCCCGCCATGACGAGGATCCCCGATGACCGGAAAAACCGGCCTGCCCCGCTCCCAGGTGACCTTGATACTGATCGTGCTGGTGGTACTGGTGATCGTCACCTGGTTGCTGACGCGCTGACCCGAGCGCGAACAGCGAGCGGGCGGCCACATTCTGTTAGGCTTCGCGCCATGCACGCAGCGTCCGGCAATCGAGAGTGCTACGTCTTGGCACTCATTGCCGTGGGGGATTGCGCTGTGAGCGATGTCCACTGTTGTCGCTGACGTTTCGCCCGCGCGCGGTTTGAGCTCGAGCCTTTGAGAAGTCGCTACGTACTGATTCTCCGAAACGCCCCTTCCCGCAGCGTGGGACTCGTCCTTGAAGAAGCCGCACGGAAAGGTCACCGATGTTCAACAACGCCGGATGGGGCCGGCTTGTGGTTGCGTTTGCGCTGACCGGGAATGTGGTTGCGGCGTGTCATGGTGGCGCCAGCGATGTCGTGGGCGGCCCAGCGGGCAATACGCATTCCAGCATCACGTTGGTCGCTTATTCGGCACCAGAACCGGGGTGGAGCAAGGTGATTCCGGCGTTCAACGCCTCCGAAGAGGGCAAGGGCGTGCAGGTGATCACCTCATACGGGGCATCCGGCGATCAGTCGCGCGGCGTTGTCGACGGCAAACCCGCGGATTTGGTGAACTTCTCGGTCGAACCCGACATCACCCGATTGGTCAAGGCGGGCAAGGTTTCCAAGGATTGGGACAAAGACGCCACCAAGGGAATCCCCTTCGGGTCGGTGGTGACCTTGGTGGTACGCGCCGGCAATCCCAAGAACATCAAGGATTGGGACGACTTACTGCGTCCCGGTGTGGAAGTCATCACTCCCAGCCCCCTGAGTTCAGGGTCGGCCAAATGGAATCTGCTCGCCCCGTACGCCGCCAAAAGCGGCGGGGGCAGGAATATCCAGGCGGGCCTCGACTTTGTCAACAAGTTGGTGAACGAGCACGTGAAACTTCGCCCGGGTTCGGGGAGGGAAGCCACCGATGTCTTCGTGCAGGGCAGCGGTGACGTGCTGATCAGCTACGAAAACGAAGCCATCGCCACTGAACGCCAAGGAAAGCCGGTCGAACACGTCAACCCGTCACAGACCTTCAAAATCGAAAACCCGTTGGCGGTGGTGACCACCACCAGTTACCTTGACACCGCGACCGCGTTCAAAAACTTCCAGTACACGGCGCAGGCGCAAAAACTTTGGGCACAAGCGGGTTTCAGGCCCGTCGACCCGGCAGTCGCCGCCGAGGTCCGAAACCAGTTCCCGGTTCCGGTGAAACTGTGGACGATCACCGATCTCGGTGGCTGGGACGTAGTCGACCCCCAGCTGTTCGACAAGAACACCGGCAGCATCACCAAGATCTACATGAAGGCCACCGGATGACGACGACGATCACGCCCGACCCCGAGGCCATCCGCCCGGAAGTCGACCACCATGCGCGTCGGGGGCCGGGCCGGCCCGATCTGCACCAGGCCAGCACGTCGCTGCGGGTCGGGGTGGCGGTGGTGTGGCTTTCGGTGATCGTGCTGCTGCCGCTGGCCGCGATTGGCTGGCAGGCCGTCGGCGGTGGCTGGCGCGCGTTTTGGTTGGCGGTCACCTCGCATGCCGCGCTGGAATCGTTTCGGGTGACGCTGAGCATTTCAGCCGGTGTCACACTGCTCAACCTGCCGTTCGGCTTGTTGGTCGCCTGGGTTCTGGTGCGTGACGATTTCCCCGGCAAGCGGTTTGTGGACGCGATCATCGATCTGCCCTTCGCGCTGCCCACCATCGTCGCCAGCCTGGTGATGCTGGCGCTCTACGGTCCGCACAGCCCGGTGGGCGTGCATCTTCAGCACACCGGGTCGGGCGTGGGGGTGGCGCTGGCGTTCGTGACCTTGCCTTTTGTGGTGCGGGCCGTACAGCCGGTGCTGCTCGAAATCGACCACGAGACCGAGGAGGCGGCTGCGTCGCTGGGGGCCAACAACCCGACGATCTTCACGGCGGTGGTGCTGCCGTCGCTGACACCGGCCTTGTTATCCGGTGCGGGCCTGGCGTTTTCGCGCGCCATCGGCGAATTCGGTTCGGTCGTGCTGATCGGCGGCGCGGTGCCGGGCAAGACCGAAGTGTCCTCGCAGTGGATCAGGACACTGATCGAGAACGACGACCGCCCCGGCGCTGCTGCGATATCCATTGTGTTGCTTGCCATCTCGTTCATAGTCCTGTTCATCCTGCGCACGTTTGGGGCGCGGGCAGCCAGACGGGAGGAGCTGGCCGCATGATGATCTCGCCGCGGGTTCGCTACCTCATCCGGTTGCTGGCGCTCGGTTACGTCTTCGTCCTGGTGATTGTTCCGGTGGCGGTGATCCTGTGGCGAGCCTTCGCGCCGGGGTTGGTCCAGTTCTTCGCCTATGTCAGCACCCCGGCGGCGGTGTCAGCGCTGCATCTGTCGATTCTGGTGGTGGCGATCGTGGTGCCGCTGAACGTGATCTTCGGCATTCCGACGGCGTTGGTTTTGGCGCGCAATAAGTTCCGCGGCAAGGGCGTGCTGCAGGCGATCATCGATCTGCCGTTTGCGGTTTCGCCTGTGATCGTGGGCGTGGCGCTGATCGTGTTGTGGGGTTCAGCCGGTGTGCTGGGCTTCGTCGAACGAAACCTCGGGCTCAAGATCATCTTTGGGCTACCGGGCATCGTGCTGGCCAGTATCTTCGTCACCTTGCCGTTCGTGGTCCGCGAAGTCGAACCGGTGCTGCACGAGTTGGGCACCGATCAGGAGGAGGCGGCGGCGACCCTGGGTTCCAGCTGGTGGCAGACGTTTTGGCGGGTAACGTTGCCGTCCATCCGTTGGGGATTGACCTATGGGATCGTGCTGACCATCGCTCGCACGCTTGGTGAATACGGCGCGGTGCTGATGGTGTCCTCTAACCTGCCAGGCACGTCGCAGACGCTGACCCTGCTGGTCTCCGACCGCTACAACCGGGGCGCTGAATACGGCGCTTATGCGCTGTCGACACTGCTGATGGCGGTCTCGGTGATAGTTCTCGTCTTCCAGGTGGTTATCGACGCGCGGCGCGCACGAAAGGAAGTGCCATGAACGCAAGCGACGCGATCATCGTGACCGGCGCATACAAGCGCTACGGCGACTTCGTCGCGCTCGACAACATCAACTTCACCGTGCCCGCCGGTTCGCTGACCGCGCTATTGGGTCCTAGCGGTTCGGGCAAGTCGACGCTGCTGCGGGCCATCGCGGGCCTCGACCAGCCCGACCGCGGCACCATCACCATCAACGGCCGCGACGTCACCCGAGTGCCGCCGCAGCGGCGTGGCATCGGGTTCGTGTTCCAGCACTATGCGGCGTTCAAGCATCTCACCGTGCGCGACAACGTGGCGTTCGGGCTCAAGATCCGCCGGCGACCCAAAGCCGAGATCAAGAAGAAGGTCGACAACCTGTTGGAGGTTGTCGGCCTGAGCGGGTTTCAAAACCGTTATCCCAACCAGCTTTCCGGCGGCCAGCGCCAGCGCATGGCCCTGGCCCGCGCGCTGGCGGTCGACCCGCAAGTGCTGTTGCTCGACGAGCCGTTCGGTGCGCTGGACGCCAAGGTCCGCGAGGATCTGCGCGCCTGGCTGCGCCGGCTGCACGACGAGGTGCACGTCACCACGGTGCTGGTGACCCACGATCAGGCCGAGGCACTCGACGTCGCCGACCGGATCGCCGTACTCAACAACGGCCGCATCGAGCAGGTCGGCTCGCCGACGGAGGTCTATGACACCCCGGCCAATGCGTTCGTCATGTCGTTCTTAGGAGCGGTGTCCTCGTTGAACGGCACCTTGGTGCGGCCGCACGACATTCGGGTTGGTCGGCGTCCCGATATGCAAATCGCCACCGGTGACGCGGCCGCGGAGGCCACCGGGGTCATCCGCGCCACCATTGACCGGGTGGTGATGCTTGGTTTCGAGGTGCGCGTCGAGCTGACCAATGCCGCCAGCGGCGCGCCGTTCACCGCCCAGATCACCCGCGGCGACGCCGAAGCACTGGGTCTGAAGGAAGGCGACACCGTCTACGTCGCACCCACCCGGGTGCCGCCCATTGCCGATGATGCGAGCGTGCCGAAAGCCGACGCGCTGGCATAGACGTCGGTTAGGCCGCCGCCTGCTCGGCCAGTGCTGCGTCGAAGCGATTCAGCACGGTCTCGGCGACCAGCCGGTGAGCGCCCAGTGGGTCGGCCATCGGAATGCCTGCGGTGCGGGCGAACTCGCGCACCCGATCGGTCAACCGTCCCGGCGCCAAGAACCACGGCGCGATCACGAGCCGCCGCGCGCCGCGTCGCCGCAACTCGGCGGCAGCTTCCGCCAACGTCTGAGGCGCCGTGGCGAACGCTGTCGCCGCACCCGCCCAATAGGTGCCGGCGGTGAGCCTGGGCGCCACCGAAGCGGTGCGGGCATTTGCGTCGCCGTGCGACGAGCCGATGGCCACCACCAGCACGCCGCGCTCACTATCGAGTGGAGAAACTCCTGCTGCACTGAGTCTTTCGCGCATAACTGCCAGCAGCCGATGGTCTTCGCCGAGCACATCGGCCCGGTGCACACCGGCTACCCCCGCGATCTGCCGGGGAATGTCGACGCGGGCGTGGTAGGCATCAGCCAACAACAGCGGGGTGACTACGGCGCCCGGCGTCACCACATCGACCAGCCGTGGTCGGTTCAGCTCGCAAAACCCCACGCGCACATCGAGTCCGGGTCGCATGCGGACCAGCTGGTCGGCGACCGCCCGGGCATTGGCGGCCGAGCGCGGATCTGCGCTGCCGTGCGCCGCGAGTACCAGCGGCGATCGCAAGCTCGGCGTAGCCGAGTGCAGCGGGTCGCCGCTAAATGAACCCAGTGTGGTCACGATGCGTGGAGCCCGCATTCGGTCTTGTTCAACCCCCGCCAGCGCCCGCTGCGAGGATCGGCGCCATCGGCGGGCTTGGCCGTGCACGGAGCGCAACCGATCGATGGATAGCCTTCGTAGACAAGCGGATTGACCAACACATCGTGTTCAGCAATGTAGTCGGCCATGTCCTCGTCGGTCCATGCGGCCAGTGGATTGACTTTCACCAGCTTGAACTGCTCGTCGTAAGTGATCAGCGGAGCGTTGGCGCGGGTCGGCGCCTCCACCCGCCGCAGCCCGGTCACCCACGCGGCGTAGCCGCGCAGCGCCTTGGACAGCGGAGCAACCTTGCGCAACCGGCAGCACTCATTGGGATCACGCGCGAACAGGTTCTTACCCAGCAACTCGTCTTGCTCGGCCACCGTGTGCTCGGGAGTGATGTTGAGCACGTGCACGTCATAGACGGCCTCGATCGCGTCGCGAGTACCGATGGTTTCCACGAAGTGATAACCGGTGTCCAAGAACAGCACCGGCACGCCGGGGCGAACCTTGGCGGCCATATCTACCAGCACGGCGTCTTGCATGTTGGAGGCCACTACGTAGTTGCAGGTCGCCCAGCCGCGCGGCCCGTTGACGCCGCCGAAGGTCTCGTCGGTCCAGCGCAACAGATCGGTGGCGTCGGCACCGTCCAACTCTTTGGCGCCGCGCTCGGCGAGCTCACGCAGCTGTGCCTCGGTCCAGTTCGTCGAATCGCTCATCGCAGATC
>NZ_CAXUCH010000044.1:15517-25483 GCF_964249325.1 uncultured Mycobacterium sp.
CAGATCGTCCTCGTCGGCTCGCATGGCCCACTGTGCGAACCGCTCACCCTCGTTGCGGTGCTTGACGAAGTTGCGCACCACTCGGTCGATGTAGTCGCCCACCTCGTCGCTGGCGACCTTGTGTTGGCGCAGCTTTCGGCCGAACCCGCTGTCCGCGCCCAGGCTGCCGCCCAGATGCACCTGGAATCCCTCGACAGATCCGCCGTGGCCGTCGTCGATCATCTGGCCCTTGAACCCGATGTCGGCGACCTGGATTCGCGCACACGAGTTCGGGCAGCCGTTGATGTTCACCGTGATCGGCACATCGAGCTGGGAGTTGATGTCATCCAGCCGTTTTTCCAGCTCAGGCACCAGAACCTGTGCGCGGCCGCGGGTCTCGGCGAACGACAGCTTGCAGAACTCGATCCCGCTGCAGGCCATCAGGTTACGGCGCCAGTGCGACGGCCGCGACGGCAGGCCCAGCGCGTCGAGGCCGGCGACCAGTTCGTCCAGTTTCTCGTCAGGCACGTCGAGGATGATCAGCTTCTGGTATGCGGTGAACCGGGCCCGGTCCGACCCGGCGCGCTCCATGAGGTCGGCCACCGCCGACAGTTTCGTCCCGGAGACCCGCCCGGCGATCGGGGCGACCCCGACCGCGTTGAGCCCGTTCTTGAGTCGCTGCACGCCGACGTGGTCGATCGGGTGCTTGACCGGTTCGGGAGCCGGCCCGTCGATCAGCGCACGTTGGAGGTACTCCTGTTCGAGAACTTCACGGAATTTTTCTATGCCCCAGTCCTTGATCAGAAACTTCAGCCGGGCCTTGGAGCGCAGCCGCCGGTAGCCGTAGTCGCGGAAGATCGCGGTAACGGCCTCCCACACGTCGGGCACCTCGTCGAGGGGCACCCAGACGCCGACGCGCTGGGCCAGCATCGGGTTGGTGGACAGCCCGCCCCCGACCCACAGGTCCAGGCCGGGGCCGTGATCGGGATGCCGCACTCCGACGAACGAGACGTCGTTGATCTCATGGGCGACGTCCTGCAGACCGGATACCGCGGTCTTGTACTTGCGGGGCAGATTCGCGTATTCCGGTTTGCCGATGTAGCGGCGGATGATCTCCTCGAGCGCCGGTGTGGCGTCGAGCACCTCGTCGAGCGATTCGCCGGCCAGCGGCGAGCCGAGCATGCCGCGCGGACAGTCGCCGCAAGCCTCGGTGGTCTGCAGGCCCACAGCGGCCAGTCGCTGCCAGATCTCGGGCACCTTTTCGATTTCGAGCCAGTGATACTGCAGGTTTTCCCGGTCGGAGATGTCGGCGGTGTCCCGGGCGAACTCCGTCGAGATCTGGCCCAGCGTGCGCAGCGCGACAGCGGACAGCGCCTTGCCGTCGGTGCGCACCCGCATCATGAAATAGCGGGCTTCGAGCAGGTCGGCGTTCTCGTCGCCGGTCCACGTCCCGTCGTAGCCCTCGGCGCGCTGGGTGTAAAGACCCAGCCAGCGGAACCGCCCCCGCAGATCGGTCTTGTCGATGCTGTCGAAACCACGCTTGGCGTAGATGTTTTCGATGCGCGCCCGCACGTTGAGCGGAGCATCGTCTTTCTTGAGCTGTTCGGTGGCGTTCAGCGGCTCGCGGTAGCCCAGCGCCCACTGGCCTTCACTGCGGCTTTTAGAACGAGGGGGGCTGGGACGGGGAGTGGTCATACGCGGGTTCTCCTTTGCGGAGGTGCCGGCGTGGACCGCGCAGATCACGGGAGGCTGTCCCGGCGGCGCAGATCCGGCGGCCAGCTGGAAGTACAGGTGGGCGGGTCTACGACATCAAGGCCAGACAGCGACAGCTGCAGACACGCTTGAGATCGACGTGCCGACGCGCCACCAACGGAATGCGAAACGGGCTGTGATGGGCGACGGTCACCCGGCCATTGTGCCATACCCGCTGGCGAGCCATGCGACCAGGTGAAAGTTTCGCTCACAGTGAGCAAAACTACGCGGAGCGCCTGAATCGCAGGTAAACGCGGCCCGCGAATCTCCTGGAAAGATCGATGTCATGACGCAGACGGCACCGGTGAACCTTCCCGAGGTGCACCTGAGATCTGGCGCACCGTTCGGGGTGTACGTGCACGTGCCGTTCTGCTTGACCCGGTGCGGCTACTGCGACTTCAACACCTATACCCCGGCCGAGTTAGGCGGGGTCAACCCCGACGCCTGGCTGGGCGTGTTGGGCTCGGAATTGGAGCTGGCGGCCGCGCGGTTGGGCGGCCCGACGGCGAACACCGTGTTCCTCGGGGGCGGGACGCCGTCCCTGCTGGGCGCTGAACGGTTGTGCGCGGTGCTCGACATGGTGCGACAGCAGTTCGGGCTGGCAGCCGATGCCGAGGTCACCACCGAGGCAAACCCCGAATCCACATCACCGGAGTTGTTCGCGGCGCTACGCTCGGCCGGCTACACCCGGGTATCGCTGGGCATGCAGTCGGTCTCGCCGCGAGTACTGGGCACGCTGGACCGGGTGCACTCACCAGGGCGGGCGGTGGCGGCGGCCGGCGAAGCGCTGGCCGCCGGCTTCGACCATGTCAGCCTCGACCTGATCTACGGAACCCCGGGCGAATCCGACGACGACCTGCGGCGCTCGGTGGACGCTGCGATCGAGGCCGGCGTCGACCATGTGTCGGCCTACGCGCTCGTCGTCGAAGAGGGCACCGCCCTAGCGCGACGAGTCCGGCGCGGCGAGCTGGAGGCGCCCGACGACGACGTGCTGGCGCATCGCTACGAAATCGCCGACGCCTTGCTGCGGGCAGTCGGCTTCGATTGGTATGAGGTCTCCAATTGGAGCCGCCCTGGCGGGCAGTGCCGGCACAACCTGGGCTACTGGGACGACGGCCAGTGGTGGGGCGCTGGACCAGGAGCGCACAGCTATGTCGGGGGGACGCGGTGGTGGAATGTCAAGCATCCCAACACCTATGCGGCATTGCTGGGCGAGGCGGCGCTTCCGGTGGCCGGTTTCGAGAAACTCGACGCTGAGGCTCTGCATACCGAAGACGTGCTGTTGAAAATTCGGCTGCGCCGCGGGCTGCCACTGCATCTGCTGGACGCCGCCGAGCGGGAGCGCGCCGAGGCCGCGATCGCCGACGGTTTGGTGGTGACGGAGGATGAGCGGCTGGTGCTCACCGACCGGGGCCGGTTGCTGGCCGATGCGGTGGTACGGACGCTGCTGGGTTAAGACCGAAGAGGATGCTCTTCACCTCTCGCATCGCGTAGAGCACTAAAACGTAGCCGGCGAGGGGGTCGGCCCACCACCAGCCGGCGAGGGTATTAAGGAGCAGTCCCACCAGTACCGCTGTCGCGAGCAGTCCGTCGATCAACGTAACGCGGCCTTCGGTGGTCAGCACTGGATTAGCCAGCGCAGCGCCGGTACGCGCCTTGCCGGCGGCTAGGCCGAACATCACTGCTGCCGTAGCGGCGGTCCAGGCGATTCCGCCCGGCGACGGCTTGGGGTGAAATTGACTGACCAGCACCACCGTGGACTGCACCAGTAGATAAAGGCCCAGGGTGGCGAACGCAATGCCGATGAGGCGCAAGGCAATTCGCTGCCGGGCTTCACCAGTTCCGGACAGCTCCCAAATCACTACAGTCGAGGCGCCGATTTCGATCAGTGAGTCCAGGCCGAATCCAGCCAATGCCACGGATTTCGCGCTGATGGCTGTGACGGCGAGGACGGCAACGCCGATGAGATTCCAGCCCAGGGTGGCATATTCCAGGGCGAAACCCCTGCGTAGGGACCGGCGCGCAGCCTCGTCGAGGTCGGTCATCAGAGCAGTCTTCCACGATGAAGCCTATTGCACTCGGCCAAGGTTTCCCGCCCGGCACTTTCGCTCTCTCACCAGCGGCGGGCATCCTTGCGGATATGCACCTGATCAACGGAGTTCGTGACCCGGCGACAAGTTTTCCGCTCATAACTGCTACGGATGACGTGGGCGAGCGTCGGCAGGCCAACCATGCGGTTGTCATGAGTGCTGCAGGACTGGCGCTGACCGGGCTCATTGAATTGGCTATCGCACTAGTTTCTGGGTCGGTAGCTCTGTTAGGCGATGCGCTGCACAACTTGTCAGACGTCTCGACAAGTGCTCTGGTGTTCGTCGGGTTTCGGGCATCTCGAAAAGCTCCCACCGAGCGATATCCCTACGGCTATGAACGCGCCGAAGACCTCGCTGGAATAGGTGTGGCACTGGTCATTTGGGGCAGCGCTCTGGTCGCGGGCTTTGAAAGTGTCACCAAGCTGCTGCGTCATGGCGGCACCGTTCACGTGGGCTGGGGCATCGCTGCGGCGGCCGTGGGCATCACAGGCAATCAGCTTGTGGCCCGCTACAAACTGGTGGTGGGCCGCCGGATCCGCTCCGCAACCATGGTGGCCGACGCCAAGCATTCCTGGCTCGATGCGTTGTCCTCGGCCGGTGCCATGTTGGGTTTGAGCGGAGTGGCACTTGGCTGGGGTTGGGCCGACGCGGTCGCGGGAATCATCGTCACCGGATTCATCTGCCATGTCGGTTGGGAGGTGACCACCGATATCGCTCATCGCCTCCTTGATGGCGTCGACCCCGAAATCGTCATCACCGCCGAAGCCGCCGCGACCCGAATCAGCGGTGTGGAGCATGCGCATGCCCGGGCCCGCTGGACCGGACGAACCCTACGTGTCGAGGTCGAAGGCTTCCTCAACCCCGACATTCCGCTCGCCCTGGCCGATGAGATCGGTCGCAGGGTAGCCGCCGCGCTGGCGCCCCAGATCCCTGAGATGCGCAGCTTTACGTGGACGGCGAGAGCCGCGTGAGCGCTGGGCCGCGGCGCGTTACGGTCGGGCTCCAGCTTCGGCAAGACATAACTCCCGGGCCCGCCGCCCGCGTCAGGTGACCGGGAAGTGTTGCGTGATGACACGCGAGATCTCGATATAGAGCGGGATTCCGATCGTGACGTTGTAGGAAAACGTCAAGCCCAGTGATGCGGCCAGCGGAAGCGTTGGGCTCGCCTCTGGGATCGCCAGCCGCTGCACGGCGGGCACAGCGATGTACGACGCAGCGCCGCAGAGCACCGCGAACAAGATGTAGGTGCCCGGCTTGAAGTGGAAATGCGCGAGGTGAGCGTACGTGTGGGCGGTGATGATCCCAATCGTCGCGAACAGGTTGGGGGCCAACAGACCGAAAGCGATGAAACCTGGGCCGGCGTTCTTGAGGTCCTTCAATCGCCGGGATGCCGTCATGCCCATCTCCAGCAAGAACAAGCACAGCACACCCTGGAAGGCGGCTACGAAGACGTTGTCGTCGTCGTGCACTACCTTGGCTCCTTGTAACCGGCTGACCAACCCGATGATGATGCCGCCGAAAAGCAGATACAGGCCCGGATTGAGCAAGACCTCCCGCAGCAGCTGGACCGTGGCGAGGGTCTGCTTATTGCCGTTGTCGGGATGCTCTCGCTGTTCCAGCGAGAGCTCCAGCTCCTGCTCGAGGCCCGGGTCGGGTTCGGTTCGCAGCCGGTGTCCGGCCGCCGGCTGAGTGGCCGCGCCCGGACCCACCTTCGCCAGCAGGTAGCCCGGCTCGTCCGGCATGGTCCCCGCGGCGTCCATTCCGCGGTGCCGCAACCGCGCCGCAAGGTAGAGCGCCACCAGGCAGCCCGGCATCTCCATGACGGCCAGCATCACTGGCATGAAACCATTGAAGGCCATCCCCACGGTCGCAAGGACACCGACGCAGGTGGCGAAGGTGCCCGCCGAGTCCGACCCGTAATAGCCGGCGACCGTGGCTTTGTCGATCCGCCGCATCTTCGTCATGCGGCCCAGCAGCAGGTAGGCGAGAAGGCCGACGAAGAAATTCAAGACGAAGCCCACGACGATGAACCCGACGATGTTGCCGATGCTCGAGGCGTGGATCGTTGCGAGCTCTTCACCCCCGTGCCAGCCGATGGCCAGCAGCAGGTACATCGTCAATCCCTGGTAGATCACGTAGGGGAATTCGAACTCCACCTTCAGCAGGGGAATCAGGAATCCGAGATAGAAGAACAGCAGCAGCGGCTTGAAAAGGTTGTGAGTGAAGTTCTGCCAGAACTCCAGAAGCATGGGGCTCTCCCTTACTTAGCGCCGCGGTGCTGAGTCCCGTGACCAACCGTGCACGCACGCTGCGGTGGACAACCCGGCAAACATAGCGATGTGGAAGCCGGATGGCGAGCGGCATTCCTGGCGTGCCGCTGATTGGCAGGCAACCTCAAGGTTCGATGGCGCACGGGCACGGCGCGGCGGTAAGGGTCTAACGGAGCGTTAGCGCGACGCCGAAACCAGCGTGGGCTTGACGCCGGCGGCACCCTTGACGCGGTGGGTCACCGATCCCCACACCGAAGGGGAGTAGTGCGTCGTGACCTCGTCGAATCCGTCCGCGCGGGAGACGGTCAGGACACCGGTTTCTTGATTGATCGTGAGCTGGTCACCCTCGGCTGCATGGATCTCTTCCCCGTCAAGGAGCCGGATGATGAACATGCTGGTGCCCCTCTCTTGTCCTTTCGCGCGATCCGCAAACCCGACGATGATCTTACGGACAGCCCCCAGTCGGCAGGGCGCCGCTTATGCGGCTGGCACGTGAACGTTGTGGAAACGCTCGATGCCTTGGCCCCACGGGTCGTACCTCGTATGTGAGGGAGGACGCCCGTCGGTGGATAGGTTAGGCTAAATTTACTTACCGTGACCGAGGTCGGGGTACAGACACATTCCGCGAGGGCCGCTTCACCGTCGATTCGGTTGCCTGGCGACATTGACCCGGCCGATCTGGCAGCGGAGCTGGCTGCGGTGCTGCCCGAGCGTGACGGCGACGACTACCTGCTCTACGAACATGACGGGCAATGGGTGTTGGCCTGCGGTGTGCTGGCCGTGGTCGAGCTTGACCGCGACGAGCTGCGTGTCATGCGCGACGGGGTCGTTCAGCGGCAGCCTTGGTCTGGGCTGCCGGGACGCGTGCTCGGTGAGGGAATCGACCGGCTGCTGCTGGAAACCGAACACGCTTTCGGCTGGGTCGCTTTCGAATTCGGCGCTTACCGCTTTGGGTTGCAGGAGCGGTTGGCGCCGCGCGCCCCACTGGCCCGGGTGTTTTGGCCGCGGACCCGCATCGTGATCGGCGGTGACATGGTCGATTTGTACGACGCCGAAGACCGTCACCGCGAGGCGGTGGATCGACTGCTGAGCGACGGCGTGCCGGACCTACCGACGGCGTCTCCGGTCGAGGTAGCCGCCGACACCGCCGGCTACCGCCGTCGGGTAGCGGCCGCCATCGGTGAGATCGCCACCGGCCGCTATCACAAGGTGATCCTGTCGCGTCGGGTTGAGGTGCCGTTCGACCTTGACTTCCCGTCTTCCTATCGATTGGGACGCAGGCACAACACCCCGGCGCGCTCGTTCCTTTTGCGGCTAGGCGGATTTCGTGCGCTTGGCTACAGCCCGGAGCTCGTTGCGGCGGTGCACCGTGACGGCGTGGTGGTCACCGAGCCGCTGGCGGGGACACGGGCGCTGGGCCGCGGGCCGTTGCGCGACCAGCAGGCTCGCGACGACCTTGAGTCAAACGCCAAAGAAATTGCTGAACATGCGATTTCGGTGCGCGGCTCGCTACGAGAGATCGCCGAGATCGCCGAGCCGGGCAGCGCGGCGGTCACCGATTTCATGACGGTTCGCGAACGGGGCAGTGTGCAGCATCTGGGTTCGACTGTTAGCGCCCGGCTCCTCGCGTCCAAAGATCGGATGGATGCCCTGGAGGCGCTGTTTCCGGCGGTCACCGCGTCAGGTATTCCGAAAGCCGCCGGTGTGGACGCTATCCTGCGTCTGGACGAAAGCCCCCGCGGATTGTATTCCGGCGCGGTAGTGATGTTTTCGGCCGACGGAGGGTTGGATGCGGCGCTGACGCTGCGCGCTGTCTTCGAGCATGACGGGCAGACCTGGCTGCGGGCGGGCGCCGGCATCATCGGCGCGTCGGACCCCGACCGGGAATTCGAGGAGACCTGCGAGAAGCTGACCACGCTGGCCCCGTATCTCGTTGCGCGCCGGTAGGCTCAGTTAGCCTCAGCCTCGGGAGAATTCGCCATGTAGTCGGCGAGAATCCGGCTGACCAGCGACTCGATCGTGGACTCGATCGACGACGCGAGGGTGGCGGCGACCGACGCGACGGCCTGGGTACGGAACCGCACCAGCATCGTGATCAACTCGGCGATTTCGGTGTCGGGCGGCAGCGGCTCGCCGGGTTTGATCCGGTTGGCTACATGCGCGGCCCCGGCGCGCACCAGCATCTCGCTGATCTGGTCGACCAGCGGAACGATCTGCTCATGCAGGTCGACCAGCGTGTCGATGCTCACGCCGTAGCCGCGGATCTCGTTGAACGCCTTGATCAATTTCGGCCGCACGACCGTGGCCTGCGAGCCGTCGACCCGGATCACACCCAATTGCACCAGCCGGTCGAACGCATTGCTGTCGTCGACGAGTCGCTGAGCCTCGGCGAGCGGCATGGTCTCAGGCTTCTCGGTCGCGCACGTCCCGACAATCGCAGACTCGAGGCCAAGGACGTCGGCGAGGTCTTTGCCTTCTTCCCACGCGTTGAGCATTTCTCGCACGTGCGCGATGTTGTATCCCCGGTCGAGCATCGAGGTGATCAACCGCAACCGGGTCAAGTGGGTGTCGTTGAACAACGCGATCCGGCCGACCCGCAGCGGTGGGTGCAGCAGCCCGCGGTCGCGGTACACCCGGATGTTGCGGGTGGTGGTGCCGGCCAGCCGGGCCAGCTCGTCGATTCGGTATTCGCCGGTGCCGGCTGCGCCGTGAGGATGGTGAGCCGCCGCGTCGAACAGTTGCGACACGGCAGTTTCGATGAATTCCACCGACTGCCGCCGAACCCGTCGCGGTGTCCGCCGCAGGTTGGCCAGCACCCCGGCAATAGTGCCGGTTTCTGCCCGCGGCGGTCGGTCGGGAGCCATCGCGGATCAGGCCGATGAGCTGACGCGGACATCGGAGGATTGTGCGACCGCGTCGTAGTCGGCGAACCGGAAATCTCGCATCTGTCGAAGATACTGGGTGGCGAATCCCGGGTACATCGATGCGTTGAACCCGTCCTTGGTCAGATACCAACTGCTGCAGCCCGACATCCACGTCGTCTTGGCCAGCCGCTGCTGGATGCGCTGGTTGTGCCGGCGCTGCACGTCTGCCCGCACGTCGAGATAGCGCAGGTTGTTGTCGAGGATGGTGGTGATGCCGCGCACCGCGTAGTCGAGCTGGCCTTCGATGTACACCAGCAGCGAATTGTGGCCGGGCCCGGAGTTGGGTCCGGTCATGACGAACAGGTTCGGGTAGCCGTGCACGTTGATGCTCTTGTAGGCCTGTGCGCCGTCGGACCATTCCGCGTGCAGGGAGCGACCACCCAGGCCGGTGACCGGGAACGGTGGGCCGGTCAGGTGCACGTCGTAGCCGGTCGCGAACACGATGCAGTCCAAGTGATGTTCGACGCCGTCGCTGGTGCGGATGCCGACCGGGCTCAGTGTCGCGATCGGCCAGTCGATGAGCTTGCAGTTATCGCGCTGCAGCGCAGGGTAGTAGTCGCTGGAGACCAGCATGCGTTTGCAGCCGGGAACGAAGTCAGGGGTCAGCTGCCGGCGCAACCACGGGTCTTTGACGGCCACCCGCAGATGCGCCTTGCCGAGCCGCGCCACCAGCGAGGTCAGCGGCGTGTTCCACACCAGCGCGGTGGCGCTCGCCTCATGGCCCCAGAACAGCGCTTGGCGCGCAAGTTGTTGGGCCGCGGGCACTTTGGCAAACAGTTCCTGCACGGGCCGCGGAGTGGGCAGGTCGAGGCGGGGCAGCACCCAGCCGGGGGTGCGCTGGAACACTTTGACGAACTCGGCCTGCTTGACCAGTTCCGGGATGATCTGGATAGCGCTGGCGCCGGTACCGATGACGCCGACCCGCTTGCCGGACAAATCGTAGTCGTGATC
>NZ_CAXUCH010000045.1:0-21097 GCF_964249325.1 uncultured Mycobacterium sp.
GGAGGGGTTCCGGGCGCCCAGTCGGCAGTGGCCGGGCCGAGCGCCCGCCAAAGGCGCGCTGTCCCGACTTGCTTGCCGCCCAGCGCTCCCTCATAGGTCGCGTGCACGACCTTAATGCCGGCAGAACGCGCGGCATCGAGCAAGCGGCGCAGGTCGGGGACGAGACCGCCGCTGTGGGCGGCTAGTTCGGGCAGCACCGATTCGGGCCCGAGAACACCGTTTTGGCATTCCACACACACCACGGCGACTGTGGAGGGGTCCTCTGGGGTAAGCGGTGATCGCGGCATGTCTCTCCTAGCGGTGCAAGGAATCTCACGCCGTCATCGACGGCGAGTTGTCGACGCTTGGCTGGGGATAGAACTGATGGGCCCACCGGCGGATCCGGCGGAAGCCGCGCGCCTCCTCGGTGGCCAACGCGGGCGGATCGAGAAATATCTGGTGATGCCAGATGTTGATGTCGCCGGGAAGTGCTTGCTTGGCGTCGTCAAGCCGGCGCTGGTACGAGCCGTCCTTCTGGTCGCCATCGCGCTGCGAAACCCAGTAACTGGCGAAGACCTCGGTCTTATTGTCATCGACCGGAGTGGTGTTGATCGCGATGCCGCGCATCCCATCGGCGGTGTGCTCGATGTTCCCGCTGACCCCGAGACCAGCCCAGATGATCTCCAGGGTGTTTAAACTGTCGGTTCGCAAGTTGCCCGCGGCGTCGCAAGGGTGATTGACCCAGCCCTTGCCGAAGCCAACCCTTGTACGCCAGACGGGGCCCTCAACGTGCTCTTCCAGCACCACTGGGCTAATGGGCGTGCCGTGCACGAAGCGGAAATGGTGTGGGTCGACCGCGTTTTCGGCCACCATCTGGGGGTGAACGCGCAGATCCCGGTAGTGCACCCGCGCCTCGGGACCCAGACTGTGGAAGCGTTGCGCAGCAGCGTGTTCGACGAACGCCAAGGCATCGGGTACATCCCAGTACGGATCTCGTCCCGCCGTGTCATGCCACACATAGATGGACTCGTTGCGCTCCGTGACCGGCCACGTGCCAAGGCGACGGGCACGGTTGGGCCGGTCTTGGTAAGGGATCGAGACATTGCGGCCGTCGGGTCCCCACACCCAGCCATGAAACGGACACTGAATCCCGGCATCCACCACCGTTCCGCCGTGCGCCAAGCTGGCACCCAGGTGGCGGCAATGCCGGTCGTGCACGCGCACGACCCCGTCGCGGCCGCGGTAGGCGACAAGGTCGCGTCCAAAGTAGTGCAGCGGCACGACCTGGCCCGCTGCGATATCAGCCGACCAGGCAACCTGAAACCATCCCGTCAATTCGAGGCTCAGGCCATGCAAGTCCACCGAAGCTCCTCCTTCGTCGCCCGAAAAACATTTAACTATATAATGCTTTTACATACGCATCGGTGGCCGCTAGCTCATGGTGTCGATGCGCAACGCGCGGCGCAGCACCGCCAACATCAACGCTGCGGTGTCATCGGCGGTGTTTTCGGGATATTGCGACGCCGAGTGTTCCGTTAATCGACCCAGCACCGCCACAAACACCGCCGCGGCCACGCGCGGATCCATGCCGGCGGGTAGCTGTACATGGCGTAGCGGTGCAACCACGGCACGGTGGAACGCGCCGACCCCGTGGGTCACCGCGTCCACCGGCAGCTGTTGGGCCAGCGTGCCGTCGTACCAGGCGCGGCTGACGCCGCCGAACTGACGTTGGTGAATGACGAACTTCACCAGCCAGCGTTGAAGCGCTTGCAGATTCGGGCCACGTTCAGCTAGCCGGTCAAGCTCGCCTGCCAGGCGGTGGGCCGCCACTATTGCCCCATCGGTGAGTTCGGCGAGGATCTTCACCTTGCTGCCGAAATGGCGATACAAGGTGGCCCTGCTGATGCCGGCTGCGGCCGCGATGTCCTCCATGGCAACCGCGTAGTAGCCGCGTTCGGCGAACAGCGCAGAGGCCGCGTTCAGGATGACTCGCCGAATGCGAGACACCGTCATCTTCGGAGGGCAAAGTTCAAGGGACTCAACAGCTGTGGCCGGCTCCGGTAGACGCTCATCTGCCGACTCGTCAGCCACCGTCGCGAGCACCTCGGCCGGCGTTTCCGGAAAGAGCAGAAGCTGCATGGCAATGGCCAGTGACGCCGCCGCTTGGGTGTCAGACCGTAGCCCGAACATCGAACGGAATCGGTAGAGATTGACCATGTGTGCGATCCGCAGCAGCGCAGCGCAGGCATCTGCGGGATCGATGCCCGTGACTCCAGCGTCGCGTAGTTTGCCCGTGATGATGTCGGCGTATTTGTCTGCCACCGCGCCGGTGTTGAGCTCGGGTATGCCCTCCAGTGTGCCGACGCCGGGGAATTCCAGTAACACGACGGCGTGTTTGTCGTGGAGCGACGCCCACTCGACCAGCCACTGGTGCAGGTTGCGGATGCCGTCGGCATTGGGCGCGAGCAAGCCCAAGCTTCGCGCATGCGCCAGCACCGCCGGCTCAGCATGGCGGAACAGTTCGACAAGAATATCTTCCTTGCTTTGAAAGTACTGGTAGACGCTGGCGCGCGAGGCGCCCACCGACTTGGCGATCGCATCAAGCGATGTGCCGTGGTAGCCGTGCGCGACGAAAAGCTGCCCGGCGCGGTCCACGATTCGTTGCCTGGTGTGCAGACCGCGCCGGCCCACCGCGGAGTTCGCCGGCGCGTAGCCGGGGCGGCGCAGCGTTGCCCGGTTTTGCATCACTCGCCCACCGGTCCGGCCAGGTTGCGCTTGGGTTTGCCCGCATAGCCGAAGAACTTCTCGAAGTTGGCATCGTTGATGGGCTGGGCGGTATTGCGTGCGGCGGCTGCCCGCAGGGCGGCCAGTCGTTCCTTGGCGTTTCGCAGGCCATCAGTGTCGCCTGACGCTTCTAGCTGCGCGATCTGCTGTGCCATCGAGGCGATCTCGATGCGCAAGCGTTCTCCCGCCTCGCCGAAGGTCAGCAAGTCGTGGTCGTCTTCCTCCAGCCTGCCCCGCGTCGAGTCGGCTGCGTGGTCATCGGCGGACATAATTCCTCTAAACGTCTAGACAATTATGGCGTGCATCACTAGTATGTGAGACGCATTGTCAGAAATCAAGATGGCGTATCAGTTCGGAGACAGTCATGCCGCTGCAGCAGCACCATCAGATCGTTTCGGTCGACGATCACCTCGTCGAGCATCCGCGGGTGTGGCAGGACCGCCTGCCGGAGAAGTTTCGCGAAAAAGGGCCGCACATTATCGAGATGGACGGCAAACACGTGTGGAGCTACGACGGCCAGCTCATCCCGACCATCGGCCTGAACGCCGTGGCCGGAAAGCCGCGAGAGGAATGGGGCATAGATCCGGTCCGCTACGAGGACATGATCCCCGGCTGCTATGACCCGGTGGCCCGCCTCGCGGACATGGACCTCGATGGAGTGCAGGCGGCCTTGTGCTTCCCGTCATTCCCCGGCTTTGCCGGCAGCACGTTCATCAATGCCCAGGACAAGGAATTGGCCCTGTTGTGCCTGAAGGCCTGGAACGACTTCTATATCGATGAGTGGTGCGCCACGGCCCCAGATCGGTATATACCGCTGGCGCTCCTGCCGGTGTGGGACATCGACGCGACGGTCGCCGAAGCCGAGCGGGTAGCCGAAAAGGGCGCCCGAACCGTGACCTTTCCGGACAGCCCGGTATCGCTGGGGTTCCCGTCATTTCATTCCGACCATTGGGATCCGCTGTGGCGGGTGTGTTCGGATGCGCACATGCCGGTATCGCTGCACTTCGGGTCGGGGTCCTTCGTGCCCGGCTTCTCGTTCTCGTCGATGAAACCAGTGCCCGGCCAGCTGCAGGCGCCGGATGCACCGTTCATCGTGGCGATCACCTTGTTCGGCACGAACTCGATGTGGACGACGATCGATCTGCTGTTCTCCGGCAAGCTGCAGCAATTCCCGGACCTGCAATTCTCGCTCGCCGAGGGCGGGGTCGGCTGGATTCCCTACATCCTGGAGCGCGCCGACTACTGCTGGGAGCGCCACCGCTACTACCAGCCCATCGACTTTCACACCCGGCCCTCAGAGCTGTTCCGCCAACACTTTTGGGGCTGCTTCATCGAAGACGAGCACGGACTGACCAACCGGCACGCGATCGGCGTCGACCGCATCATGCTCGAAATCGACTTCCCGCACTCGGACTCCAACTGGCCCAACTCGCGCAAGCGGGCCGCCGAGCTCCTCGCCGAAATTCCCGACGACGAGTGCTCGCTCATCGTGGAGGAAAACGCACGGCGAATGCTGAACTTCCCGCGAGTGGCTGCTCGCGAGCCAGCGCTGACACAGTGACACTGCGGGTCGGCATCGTCGGCGTCGGCTGGGGCGCGCACGTTCAAGTGCCCGCCTTCCGCGCGGCGGCCGGTTTTGATCCCGTTGCGCTGTGCGCCCGCACGCCGCAACGGCTGGAACGCGTGGCCACGAAGCTCGGCATCAGCGATACCTCCACCGACTGGCGGGCATTCGTGACCCGCGACGACTTGGACGTCATCTCGGTGGCCACGCCGACCGCGTTGCATCACGACATGACCCTCGCCGCACTGGAGGCGGGCAAGGCCGTGCTGTGTGAGAAGCCGCTGACCACCGACACGGCCGCTGCCCGCAACTTGGTCCTTGCCGCCAGGAAATCCGGACGTCCCACCGCATGCTGCTTCGAAAACCGCTGGAACCCAGACTGGTTGGCGGTAGCGGAGACGGTGCGCGCGGGCTTTCTCGGCAGGCCCTACCTTGCGCGGGTCAGCCGAAGCGCATCGTATTGGCATCCCAGTCATCCGCCGCAGGCCCGCTGGATGTACGACCGCGACCAGGGCGGCGGTTATTTGGCCGGAATGCTGGTGCATGATCTGGACTTTTTGTGCAGCCTGCTGGGGCGGCCGGAACGGGTGTGCGCCGAGGTGCGAACCAGTGAACCCGTGCGCGAGCTGCCGGACGGGGAGAGGTTGCACGTCACCGCCGATGACACTGCAGCACTGTTGATGCGGATGGAATCCGGGATGACCGCGATCTTGAGCGTGTCGGTGATGGGCGCACATGCCGACCACTACCGGTTGGAGCTTTTCGGCGCCGACGGAACCATCATCGGCGACGGGGACCTGCGCTCGGCCACCTATCAGATCGGAGCCGCCGCCGACGAAGGGCTGTGTGCGCTGCCGGTGCAGGCGCGCCAGCCGGCCCTGGCGGAAAACCTGCCAGCAGGCTTGGCCGGGCACGCCAGTCGGGCGATGGCGCTCATGCTCGAGGACTGGCTGCCCGCATTCGACGGCGATCAGACCAGCGCTCCAACGTTCGACGACGGCTTGCTCAGCATAGCTGTGATCGAGGCCGCGCACCGATCCGCCGACGGGGGAGGTTGGGAGCCCGTCGATGCCGGGGTCTGACTATCGGCGACCGCAGATGCGGCTGGTGCCCAGCCCAACCCCGGAGTCGAAGGCTTTTTGGACCGGCGGGCAGCGCGGCGAACTGTTGATCTCCTACTGCCGAAGCTGTGAGCGGTTCTTTCATCCGCCGGCACCGGCATGCTGGCGCTGCCGCAGCAACGACGTTGCGGCGCAGGCGGTTTCGGGGCGCGCTAAGGTGGCCGCCTACACAGTCAATCGCCAGCCCTGGATTCCCGGGCTGGACCCACCGTATGTCGTGGCGATGGTCGAACTCGCCGAACAACCCGATGTACGGCTGGTCACCAACATCGTCGCCATCCCAGGCGAGCAGGTGCGCATCGGCCTTGAGGTCGAGGTGTTTTTCGAAGAGTGGAGCGCAGAGCCCGGCGACCAAGACGCGCGGGTGTGGGTGCCATTGTTCCGCCCGGTGCCGACTTCATGAGCAGCGCAACCCTGCCCGACCTAGTTCTGGTCCACGGCGGCGAACACGCCGCAGACTGCTGGGATCTCACCGTCGCCGAACTGCGCCGGCAGGAACCGGATTTGCGGGTGCTGGCCGTCGATTTGCCGGGCCGGCGCGGCAGACGCGCCGAGTCGCCTGTCGTCACGATCGCCGGGTGGGTGCACTCGGTCGTCGCCGATATCGAGGAGGCCGGCCTGGGCGACATCGTCATCGTGGGCCATTCGATGGCCGGGCTGACCGTGCCCGGCGTGGTGGGCAAACTCGGCTGGCCGCGGGTGCGGGAAATGATCCTGGCGGCGGCATTCATTCCGCCGCAGGGCGCCACGCTGGTCGACACGCTGCGAGGCCCGCTGGCACCGTTCGCACGGAGGGCGGCCCGGCGGGGCCGGCCGGTCAAAATACCCGCGGCAGCCAATCGGTTCGCGTTCTGCAACGGCATGACGCGAGAACAGCGCCAGTTCGTCTTGTCCCGGATATACCCCGAGTATCCCAGCGTCGGCATCGAGCGTGTCGACCGCGGCGATCTGCCCGACGACGTGCCGCGCACATGGATCCTGACCCTGCGGGATCGGGCGCTGTCGGTGCGCCAACAACGTGACTGCATCAACGCCCTCGGCGGGGTTGACACCGTGGTGACGATCGACACATGCCACGACCTCATGGTCAGCGAACCGCAGCGGCTGGCCCGCATCCTCGTGCAACGCTGCCGGCTTCGCGCCGTGCGCGTCGCACCGGAACCTAAAACGGAAACAGATAAACAGTTATCTACTAGTCTGGGCACAGCAACCACAAGTGAGAGGGAATCGTGATGACGGCTTCACCGGCCGCGACCAACACCGTTGCGTTTGACCCTGAGACCCGCCTGTACATCGACGGCCGGTTGCGCCAGTCATCGACCGGCAAGACGGTCGACAACATCAATCCGGCGACCGAGGAGGTTCTCGGCGTCACCACTGACGCCGGGGCCGACGACATGGAGGAGGCGATCGCCGCGGCGCGGCGCACCTTCGACACCACGGATTGGTCGACCAACCACGAGTTTCGCCAGCACTGCCTGCGCCAGCTGCAGCAGGCGCTGCAGGACGACCAAGAAGAGATGCGCGCCGAGCTGGTCGCAGAAGCGGGCGCGCCGCTGAGCTCCACCTACATCGCACAGCTGGATTGGCCGCTGGCCGATGCAGTGCGCTGGCCGGCGGAGTTCATCAGCAACTTCCCCTGGCAGCGCCCGCTCGATCAGGACGCCAAGATGGGCGCGCCGAGCAATCGGGTCGTGGTCAAGGAAGCCATGGGCGTGGTCGGCGCGATCACACCATGGAACTTCCCCTTCGAGATCATCAGCAACAAGATCGGTCAGGCGCTGGCGACCGGCAACACGATGGTGCTCAAGCCCGCGATCGAAACCCCATGGAGCGCGCTGCGCTGGGGACGAATCATCGCCGAGAAAACCGACATTCCCGCGGGTGTGGTCAACATCGTGCCGGCCTCCGACAACGACATCGCGCAGCAGCTGGTGACCGACCCGCGCGTCGACATGATCTCGTTCACCGGCTCGACGGCGGTCGGGAAGCTGATCCAGCGGCTCTCAGCGGACACGATGAAACGCAATCTGCTTGAGCTGGGCGGTAAGTCGGCCTATATCGTGCTCGACGACGCCGACATGAACGTCGCGCTGCGGGGCTGCATGGGAATGTTGATCCACTCGGGGCAGGGCTGCGCGCTGACCACGCGGATGCTGGTGCCGCGGCCGCATTACGAGCAGGCGATCGAGATCGCTACCGCGACATTCGCGGGAATCCCATGCGGGGATCCGAGCGACCCGGCCACCTTCTGCGGGCCGCTGGTGTCGGCCAAGCAGCGCGACCGGGTGATGGGCTACATCGACAGCGGCAAGTCGCAGGGCGCGCGTCTGACGATCGGCGGCGGCGCGCCGCAGGGGTGTAGTCGCGGCTATTACGTCGCGCCGACGGTGTTCGCCGACGTGACCGCGGACATGCGGATCTTCCAGGAGGAGATCTTCGGCCCGGTGTTGACGATTACCCCCTATGACGGCGGCGATGAGGCCGCGGTGGAGCTGGCGAACAACTCGATGTACGGGTTGGCCGGTGCGGTGATGGGCTCCGCGGAGCGGGCGATGGCGGTGGCCCGGCGCATCCGCACTGGTTCGATGATGGTCAACGGCGCGATGTGGTACGGGGCTGATTCCCCGTTCGGCGGCTACAAGATGAGCGGCATCGGCCGCCAAAACGGGCTCGAAGGTTTCGAGCAATACCTGCAAACCAAGGTCATCGCCTACCCGGCGGAGTGAAGGAAGCAATGACTGACATCCTCAACGGAATCCGGGTGGTCGAAGTCGCGTCGTGGACGTTCGTGCCGGCAGCCGGCGCGGTGCTGGCCGACTGGGGCGCCGATGTGATCAAGGTCGAACATCCCGAGATCGGCGACCCGCAGCGCGGCCTGATCAGCTCGGGCATGGTTCCTGGTGCAGGCGGGGTCAACCACTTCATCGAGGTGCCCAATCGCGGCAAGCGCAGCATCGGCCTGGACACCTCGACCCCCGAGGGTCTGGAACTGCTGATGAAGCTGGTGGAGACCTCCGACGTGTTTCTCACCAACCTGCTGCCGGGATCTCGGCAAAGGATGGGCATCGACGTCGAGCATGTGCGCGCCCGCAACCCGAAAATTATTTACGCCCGTGGCCATGGCTATGGCACCAAGGGGGACATGGCTGATCACGGCGGCTTCGATGCCGCGGCTTACTGGGCGCGCAGCGGGATCGGCAATGCCTACGCGCCCGAGGACGGGGCGTACCCGCCAATGCAGCGGCCGGCGTTCGGAGACGTCTACGGCGGGCTGGCGATCGCGGCTGGGATCGCCGGCGCTCTGGTAAAGCGCGAGCGCACCGGAGAGCCCTCGGTCGTCGACGTTTCGCTACTGGGCGCGGCGATCTGGCAGCTCGGCCCCGACATTGTCGGTGCGGGCGTCACCGGCGCCGAGATCCCTCGATTCCACTATGAGGACGCCCCCAACCCGGTCACCAACGTGTACAAGACCGCTGACGGGCGATTCGTCCAGTTCGTCTTGTTGCAGGCCGACCGGTTCTGGGCGGAGTTCTGCAAGCGCGTCAACCGCCCGGACCTGATCGACGATGAACGGTTCGCCAACGCGGCGGCGCGCTTTGCCAATCGCACCGACTGTATTGTCGAGCTGCGCAAGACATTTGAGTCCGAAGACCTGGCGCACTGGGAGCAGGCGTTCGCCGGGTTCGGCGGCGTGTTCGATGTGGTGCGCACCGCCCTCGAGGTGCACGCCGACCCGCAGGCGCTGGCCAACGGCTACCTGCCGCGCACCATCGACGCCAACGGCAACGAATTCGCTTTGGCGGCAAGTCCCGTGCAGTTCGATGAAACGCCCCTGCAGTTGCGCTGCGCACCCGGCCACGGCGAACACACCGATGGCTTGTTGGCCGAACTCGGTTACAGCGAGGACGAAATCATCGACTTCAAAGTGAAGTCGGTGGTGTTGTAGTGATGCGGGTGTCTTTGGGGCCGGCCCGGTGCTGCCGCCGTGTGCGGCCGGCTCTTCGGTAATGAGGCGCGGGCCCTTCGACGGCAAGGCCGTCATCACCGGGGCGGGCAAGTCGCAGGTCGGACGTCGGCTGGGCCGCACCGGACTGGAACTGACGCTGGAAGCGGTGCTGCGCGCGATCGCCGATGCCGGGCTCAGTGTCGATGATATCGACGGCGTCGCAAGTTATCCGGGTCCCGGTGTGCCCGACCCGGGGTTCTCGGGGGCGAGCATCACCGAGGTCCGCAATGCGCTTGGGCTGCGCTGCCGCTGGTATATCTCATCGCTGGAAACCGCCGGCCAGATCGGTCCGGCAATCGAGGCGTGCATGGCGGTGAGTCTCGGGCTGGCCGACCACGTTGTGGTATTTCGCTCGGTGTGGGAGTCGACCGCCGCCCAGCAAGCGGGCGGCGGTCGCGCATCGGTGCTGTTCACCGGCGGCAAGCTGCCGCCGCACCTCGAGTGGGTGGCACCGTTTGGCGCGCTGTCGGCGGCGAACTGGGTGGCTATGCCGGCTCAGCGTTACATGCACGATTTCGGGTTGACCCGTGAGCAGTTGGGGTGGATTGCGATCAACGCGCGCCGCAATGCGGGTCTTAATCCCGACGCGATCTACCGCGAACCGATGGGCATGGATGACTATCTGGGCGCCCGGATGATCTCCGAGCCGCTGTGCCTGTACGACTGTGACATCCCGTGCGACGGCGCCACGGCGGTGATCATCTCTCGGCGCGATGCCGCCCAGGGTCTCCCGCGCCACCCGTTGACCGTCGAGTCGGTCGGGCCGGGGATGTTCGAGCGTGCGACGTGGGACCAGCGCGCCGATATCACCACGATGGCGGCCCACGATGCGGCGGCCACACTGTGGCAGAACACGGACCTTACGCCGCGCGATGTCGACATGGCGCAGCTCTATGACGGTTTCAGTTTCCTGACCGTTATGTGGTTGGAAGCCATGGGGTTTTGTGACCACGGCAAAGTGGGGGAATGCATCGATGGTGGTGAGCGGATCGCCTTGGAGGGCCCGTTGCCGCTCAACACCAGCGGTGGTCAATTGTCGGGGGGACGGTTGCACGGCATGGGCTTCCTGCACGAGGCGTGCGTGCAGTTGTGGGGTGAAGGCGGTGAACGCCAAGCCCCGAAGACCCCGGAGGTGGTGGCCGTCGGGGTGGGCGGCGGGCCAGTCGCCGGCGCCATGTTGTTGAGTTCTCGCTGATTCGGGATGCTCGCCAGCCGATCGGCGCGCGGGAACGCCCTGGAATTTCCCGGCGCGAAACAAGGCTGATATGGCCGCAGGTTCGCGCCGATGCCGGCCGCGGCGTCGACCGCCTCGCCGACCATGACCGGCGCCGACTGGTGGCGGCCGGCTGCCCGCTTGCAAAACACCCTCTCGACAGGTCACAATCGAGTCAGATAGCTAACCAAGTTAACTTTCTAAGGTGGAGTCGGTGGGGTCTGAAGACTGGAGACCGCGGCTGCAAAAACTGCTCGATGATTGGCGTCAACACCAAACCGCGGTCAGTGTGGCGGCCGTCAGGCCTGACCGCATCGAAACCGCCCGGGCGTGGCACGCCAAACTCGTCGACAACAACCTCGCCGCGCCGGGCTGGCCCAAGTCGATTGGGGGCCTGGAACTCTCACTGGAAGACCAGCTCGACTACTACCGGATGACCACCGCGGCCGGTGCGCCGCCGCATCCGTGTCCGTTGTCGTTCATCGTGGCGCCCACGCTCATCCAGCATGGCACCCAGGCCCAGAAGTATCGATTCCTGCGCCCATTGTTGCGGGCCGACGAGTTTTGGTGCCAAGGGTTCTCCGAGCCGGGAGCGGGCAGCGATCTGGCATCGCTGTCGACCCGGGCGGTGCGCGACGGCGAGGTGTATCGGGTAACGGGCCAGAAAGTCTGGACAACGATGGCCGACCGTGCCGACTGGATGTTCGCCCTGGTCCGCACCGGGACACCCGGCCGGAGTGCGGAGGGGATCACGTACCTGCTCATTCCGATGAACAGCCCCGGTATCACGGTGCGGCCACTACGGGATATCAGCGGCGCGGCGCATTTCGCCGAGGTATTTCTCGATGATGTGCAGGTCGCTGTCGAGAACCGGGTTGGCGGCGAAGGTGAAGGCTGGTCGATCATGCGCACGTCGCTCGGTCACGAACGCGCGACCGCGTTCCTGGCCGACGAGTTCAAGTATCGCCGCACCGTCGACAGGGTCATCGCCCTGGCCGTCGCCCAGGGCTCGGCGCGCGATCCGCTTGTGCGACAAGACATCGCACGGCTTGAATCCGGTGTGCGCTCGATCGCGGCGAACAGCGCACGAGCCTTGGCCACCGTGCTGCGCGGCGAGGATCCCGGCGCGGTGGCATCGGTCAATCGGTTGGTGAAGGCCGAGTTCGAACAACACATGCACGCTTTGGCGCTGCGGACCGTCGGACCCTACGCGGCGTTGGGCAGTCGCGCTGAAGCGGCGGTCGACAAGGGCCGCTGGACCTACGGTTATCTCATGAGCCGGGCGACGACGATCGGGGCCGGTACCGCCGAGATACAGCGCAACACCATTGCGGAGGCGGTGCTGGGACTGCCTTCGCACCGCGGCGAGGGTGTCAGAAGCGCCGCCGTCGTTCCCGGCGACCCTTTAGCGGTCGCCGACGACGATGAGCGTGCGCTGCGCGAGGTGCTCTCCCAGGCGCTGGAGGCACGAGTGGATATTGCGGCGATACTCGAGCGCAACCGCCGCATCGATACCTTCGACTCCGATGTCTGGTCGGCGCTCGTCGAGTTCGGGCTGCCGGCTTTGTCGTCCGACGAGTCGGTCGGTGGAGGGGGCGCGCGGCCGCGGCTACTCTATGCCGCCATCGAGGAGGCGGGCAAGGCGCTGGCACCGGCGCCGCTCGTTCCCACGATCACCGCACTGGAGGTCGCCGCCCGCGTCGGGGCGGCAGGCATCGCCAAGCGCATCGCCGCCGGCACCCCGGCCGCATTTGCCGTGCCGCTCAACGATTCCGGATGGGTGACAGCGGGTCCGGAGTTACCGCAGTGGGACGGAAAACGGTTGTCGGGCCAGCTCCCGCTAGTCGCCGGTGCGCCGCTGGCCGAAATATTGCTGGTGTTGGCGGGTACGCCCGATTCCGCCGGCGAGGTGCTGCTGGGAGTCGATCCGCGTGATGAAGCGGTGGTAGTCACCGCACAGCAGCCACTTGATCTCACCGCCACCATCGGCAGCGTGGCGCTCAGCGATGCGGCGGCCGAAGTGCTTTGCACCGGAAGCCATCTGCGCCGAGCTCTTTGCGCGGCACGTCACCGGGCCATACTGGCGGTGGCCGCCGACTCAGTGGGGGTCGGGTCACGTGCGCTCGCGATGGCGGTGAGCTGGGCGGGCCAGCGTCACCAATTCGGCCGCCCCATCGGCAGCTTTCAGGCCATCTCGCACCGCTGCGCGGACATGCTCGTGGCGCTGGAGGGCGCGCGCAGCCAGGTCCTTGCGGCAGCCGACGCCCTGGACACAGCGGAATCCGGGCTTCTGGTCGATTTGGCCGCGGCGGCGGCGTTCGACGCCGCGGTCGCCGCTACCGAGGCCGCGATCCAGATCCACGGCGGTATCGGTTTCACCTGGGAGCATCCCGCGCATCTGCTGCTGCGCCGCGCTCGAGCCAATGCGGTGTTGGTCGGGCGGGCGTCGTCGCTGCGTGACCGCGCAGCACGAGGTCTGATAAGCGAGGTTGAGGCGCAATGAAATTGGGGATGGGCCCAGAACTTGATGCGTTCCGCCAAGAAGTGCGCGCCTTCATCGAGACGTACGCTCCCCAGGTTCCGCCGCGCGCGGGTGTGCGCAGCGCGGAGAACGAACCCGAACTCAAGGCGTTGCAAGAGTGGACCGCTCGCCTTTACGAGGCCGGCTACGCTGGAGCTGATTGGCCCGCGGAGTATGGCGGCCGAAACGACAGGTCGCTAGAGCACGCGGTCGTTGTCGGCGAGGAGTTGGCCCGCGCAGGTGTGCCAGGCGTGCAGAGCGGCGGCGTGCTTGCCGCGCATGCGCTGATCCATTACGGCACTGAGGAACAACGACGTCGCCATCTGCCTGCTATCCGGGCGGGCCGCGAACTGTGGTGCCAGTTGTTCAGCGAGCCCGGTGCCGGCAGCGACCTGGCGTCGCTGCGCACCCGGGCGGTGCTTGACGGCGAGGCATACACGATCAACGGGCAGAAGGTGTGGACCACCGATGGTCACTGGGCGCACTACGGCTATTTGCTGGCGCGCAGTGACCCCGACGCTCCCAAGCACAAGGGCATCACTGCGTTCATCCTCGACATGTCGGCACCCGGAGTCACGGTGCGCCCACTGCGTGAGCTGACCGGAACGTCGGATTTCAACGAGGTTTTCTTCGACGACGTTCGGATTCCCGTCGATGCGGTGATCGGCGCATCGGGGCAGGGCTGGCAGATCGCCAACGCGTCGCTGTCTCACGAACGCAGTAACGTCGGCGCGAATGTGGTCCGGCTGGGCCTGGCCATTGAGGCCCTGATCTCTCTGGCACACAACGTCACCATTGAGGGGCGCCCGGGCATCGAGAGTGACCGGGTGCGTAACCGGATCGGTCAGTTCAGCGCCGACGTAGAAGCCTTGGCAGCGTTGATGTATGCCAACATCACTCGGTGGTCGCGGGGCACCCAACGCCCCCACGACGCGGCGATGGCCAAGCTGATGTTCAGCGAACTGAACCTGGAGATAGCACGCTTCGCTGTGGAACTCGAAGGTGAGTCCGGTGTGCTTGTCGAGGGCGATCCGGAGGCGGTCGACGGCGGTCGTTGGCAAGACGAGTGGCTGTACGCGCGGGCCTACACGATCGCCGGCGGCAGCTCAGAGATCATGCGAACGATGATCGCCGAGCGCGGGTTGGGGCTGCCCCGTTAGAAGCGCTAGACAGCCGCTGAAATCGTCGCTGTCGGGGCCATAGGCGTCAAATTGCGCACAGCAGAAGCGGGTCGATGCAGACGAATGCGGCAAGGTACCGCACCGCTTGGGCGACTTAGCACTAGCGCTTGCGCGCGGCGAAGTAGCGTTGCGCCGCCGCCACCTGTGCCGGGCTGCCGACGTTGCCCGCCATCACGGAAAGCTCCTCGCGCATGCCCTCTTGGACAGTTGCCGTCTCGGCCAGCCGCACCAGCCTTTTGGTCTGGGCCACCGCGTGACGATTGCGCTCGGTCATTGCGCGCGCAAGAGCGAGTGCCTCAGCCGACGGGTCGTCGCTGAGCCGACTGGCCAGTCCCCAGCCGACCGCCTCGGCGCCGCTGATGCGCCGACCCGTCACTAGCAGGTCGGTTGTGCGTCCGCTTCCGATCAGCCGGGGCAGCAGCTGACTGGCGCCCATGTCTACGGTCATCCCGAATTCGATCTCAGCGCAGCCGAGTTGAACATCGGGCGTGACGATCCGGATATCGGCGCCCAATGCGATCTGCAATCCCGCGCCGATCGCATGGCCGTGCACGGCCGCGATGACGATAGCCGAGGCTTCACGCAGCGCCCGCACAATCCGTTGTCCCCGGCCGGGAACCCGCCGCCCGGTAGAGTTCGGATCCTTGGGGTCGGCGTAGGGGCGTTGTCCCGCAGCGCCTTCCGCTGCGAACGCGCGGTGCACGGCGAAGTCGAGGCCGGCGCAAAACGACCGGCCGGCCCCCGAGACGACAATGGCCGACAGGCCGGCGTCGCCTGCGGCCGCTTCTGTCGTGGCGGCGAGTTCGTCGAACATTTCGTCGTTGATCGCGTTGCGCTTGTCTGGCCGGTTCAGCTGGATATGCAGAACGCCATCGGAGGTGTTCAGCAGCACGGTTTTCATCCGACAACCTCTCCGTCGGTCACGAGCACTGCTCCAGGGTATAGGTAGATGAATGAACTTATTCAGGCGGACGTCTTATCGCTGGGCGAGAAGCCAAAATACCGTCCCGACAATGGGCGGTCACCGTGTGACCAGTGCAGCTCGGTGCTGGGCGACGGTGCCATCGAATGCCTCGTCGACCTTGATCCGGCGCAACAGCAGATGAAGATCGTGCTCCCATGTGAAGCCGATGCCGCCGTGCACTTGTAATGCGGTGCTGGCCACCCGGCTGGCCGCTGACTTCGCGTAGGCTGCCGCCGCTGAAGCGGCGCGTGACCTTGGGATGTCCGGCGCGTCGTCGAGGGCCGCTACCGCCGCCCACAGCGCCGATCGGCCGGCCTCTATGGCGAGGGCCATGTCGGCGCAGTGATGTTTGACCGCCTGAAACGAGCCGATGGGCGCACCGAACTGTTGGCGTTGCCCGGCGTAGGTCACCGTCATCTCGAACAGCCGGGCGGCAGCACCGAGCGCGTCGAGGCTGCGGTGCACAGCCAGCGCGTCATGCAGATACCTCAGTGTGCCTGTCGGCAACCGCGCAGCTCGACCAGTCCTGGCATCGAGGTCCAGGTATGCCCACGATCGGGTGAGGTCTAGCGTCCTCATGCCGACGACTGCGGGATCGCGAGCCAATGTCATGTATTCGCCGTCGTGGGTCGCACCGACGACCGCGATCGCAGCCATGTCGGCAGCCATCGGGACCGGGCTGGATCTACCGCGCAGCCCAGCACCGCCGCTGCCTGTGTTTGCGATCGGGGCGCGAGCCAAACCGACCAGCAGCCCTCCCTCAGCCGCAGTACCGCACTCCGAGAGGCCGGCCTGACCAAGCAACCAGACCGCGAGCGCGAGATCGGCGACCGGCAGCGAACTTGCCGCGTAGCCGTCTGCTTCGCTGAGCACGCCAAGGTCAGAGTGTGTGCCGCCCACCTCGGGCGTCAGCAGGGCCAGCAACCCGGATGCGGCTGCGTGTTGCACCGCCGCGGGGTCAACCCTGACCTCTGCGACGTTGAGAGTCTGGCGAACCCGCGCGATCTGATCGTGGCGGGCCAGCCACGACCGCTCGGAGTCGGCGAGTTGTTGTTGCTCATCGGTGAGCCCGAAGTCCATCATCGCCTCACTACTAAGTTGACCTAGTAAACCATGTGCAACTACTTTAAGGGGCGATGACAAGACTGCAGGAAGCATTCGACCGCTTGTGGGCGGCCGACGATCGTGCCGAGATGTTGCAGTACCAAGGCACATGGGTGCGTTGGGGTGACGTGCGCTCGCTTGCTGAGCGCATCGACCGAGAACTGAGCGACGCCGGCTGCGGCCCTGGAGGACGGGTCGCGGTCGTGCTGGGTAACCGGATGGAATCGGTTGCAGCACTGATCGCGATCTTCCGCAGCCATCGCACCCTGGTCACGATCAGCCCCCTGCAGCCGCCGGAGCGCCTGAGCGAAGACCTCGCCGCCACCGGCGCGTCTTGGGTACTGGCCCCCACACAGTGCTGGGCGCAGCCGGCCTTCGTAGAATCGCTCGCCACACTGAAGGCTGCCGGGTGGAGTGTCGATGGCGATGCGGTCATGCTGCGCTGCCAATCAAGCCGTGAGCCGGCAGTCGGCGATCCCGAGGTCGCGATCGAGATGCTGACCTCCGGCACCACAGGGCCACCCAAGCGAATCCCATTGACTCGCAAGCAACTTGAGGCGTCGCTTGCGGCGCCCCTGCGGCATAACAACCGGCCGGAAGTCCGAAACAAGCCGCCGTTTACCGGCGCTGTCGCAGTGGTCAGCCTGCCCATCGTGCACATCGGTGGCCTATTTGCGCTACTGCAGTCATTGGTGGCGGCACGCCGTTTCGTGCTGCTCGAGCGTTTCACGGTTGGGGCCTGGCACGCGGCGGTAAAGGAGCACAAGCCAATCCTTACCGGGCTGCCGCCCCCAGCCATCCGATCGGTCCTCGATTCCGATATTCCGCGTGAAGACCTGGCCAGCATCCGTGCGGTCAATGCCGGTACCAGCCCGGTCGACCCGGCATTGGTGGACGCGTTTTACGAGCGCTACGAGATCCCGGTCCTGGTCGTGTACGGCGCCACCGAATTTTGCGGAGCGGTGGCCGGCTGGACGGTGCGCGACTTCCATGACCGGTGGCATGCCAAGAGGGGCAGCGTGGGCCGCGCGTTTCCCGGTGTGCGGCTGCGGGTGGTCGATCAAGACGGGGCCGTTCTGCCGGCGGGCCACTCGGGCCGGCTCCAGGTTGCTTCGGTGCAAGTAGGGGGTTCGGCCGAGCGCTGGGTCACGACCAGCGACCTCGCGCACATCGATGGCGACGGCTTTGTCTACATCGATGGGCGCGCCGATGACGTGATCGTGCGCGGCGGGTTCAAGATCGCACCGGAAACGGTGGCGGCGGCGCTGCGTGCCCACGACGCAGTCGTCGATGCCGCGGTCGACGGCATGCCCGACGAACGGCTGGGTCAGGTCCCGGTCGCCGCGGTGCAGTTACGTGCCGGCGCGGCGGCGACCCCGGAGGAACTGCGGGCGCACTGCAGATCGCTGCTGACACCCTATGAGGTGCCTGCGAACGTCTACATCGTCGATGAACTGCCCCGCGGTGCGGCGCTCAAAATCGATCGCCGCCGGCTGCGGGCGCAACTGGACCAGTTGGGCCGCTCCCAGGTGGTGCTGCCAGACGCGACAAACTAGCCAATCAGTAATACATTAACCTGTTAAGGAGAGGATAGTGGCTGCGAGCCGTGATCGCCGAGCCGCTGCGATCGCCCGCCCGGCAAGCGCAAAGCGACGAACGTTGGGCTGCTGCAAATCAATTGGAAGGCAGGTAGAACTATGGCCGGTCGAGTAGCGGGCAAAGTCGTCTTGGTCACCGGCGGTGCTCGCGGCCAGGGCCGCAGCCACGCCGTCAAGCTTGCCGAAGAGGGCGCCGATGTCATCCTCTTCGATATCTGCCATGACATCGACACCAACGGCTATCCGCTTGCCACGCCGCGCGATCTGCAGGAGGCCGGTCTGGAAGTGGAAAAGACCGGGCGGCGGGCGATCACCGCGGAGGTGGACGTGCGTGACCGGGCCGCGGTGAGCGCCGCATTGGCCGACGCCGTCGCCGAGTTCGGCAAGCTCGATGTGGTGGTCGCCAATGCCGGCATTTGCCCACTGGGCAGCGACGTACCGATCGGGGGGTTCGTCGATGCCTTCGACGTCGACTTCATCGGCGTGGTAAACACCGTGCACGCTGCACTGCCCTACCTGCAGGCCGGTGCGTCCGTGATCACGATCGGATCGGTCGCCGGCTTGATCGCCGAGACCGCGGCGGGCAGCGTCGGTCCGGTCGGCCCGGGCGGGGAGGGCTACAACCTGGCCAAGCAGCTGATCGACCGCTATACCAAAGCGTTGGCCAAGCAACTCGCCCCGCTGTCGATTCGGGCGAACGTGGTGCACCCGACCAACGTGGATTCGCCCATGCTGCACAGCGATCCGATGTATCGGACCTTCCGGCCCGACTTGGAGCACCCAACCAAAGAGGACGCGCTGCTGGCGTTCCCGGTGATGCAAGCCATGCCGATTCCCTACATCGAACCCGTGGACACCTCTAACGCGGTGTGCTTCCTGGCGTCCGATGAATCGCGCTACGTCACCGGGCTGCAATTCAAAGTCGACGCTGGGGCAACGCTGAAGTTCTAGGAAGGACGCCATGACCACTGCAGAAACCTCCGCAGGCTCGGATGCCGACAGTGCGGCCGTGGAGGGCCGCATCACCGACGAGGACATCGAACGCGCCAAGGCGCAGATCGGCATCCCGGTCAACCAGCGCGATGAGGCCTGGAACAAGCTGCCCAGCGCGGACACCATCAGCCATTTCGCGTTCGGCTGCGGTGACGACAATCCGCTGTTTCACGATCCCGACTACGGTGCCAAGACCCGTTGGCACGGTCAGATCGCGCCGCCGACCTTCCCAATCAGCACCGGACTGGATCAGACACCGAAATTCACCGATCCTGAACGCAAGAAGCTGTTCCGCGGCCTGTTTCGTGGTACCGGCAAGTACTACTCCGGGGTGAAATGGACGTGGTATCAACCGGTGGTCTATGCCGGGCGCCCAGTGCTCTGCGAGACCTACACCCTCGATGTGCAAGTCAAGGAGAGCTCGTTTTCCGGCGGACGCTCGGTGAAGGAGACCTACCGCTACCTCTACGTCGACGCCAACGGCATTCCTATCGCCACGCGCGACGAGTCCTACATCAGCGCCGAGCGGCACGGCTCGAAAAAGTCAGGCAAGTACGCCCACATCGAACGCAAGCACTGGACCCCCGAAGAGCTCGCCGAGGTCGACGCGGTCTACGACGCCGAGGTGCGCCGCGGCCCCGACCCGAACTGGTGGGAAGACGTGTCGGTCGGGGACGTGTTGACCCCGGTAATGAAGGGACCACTGACGGTCGTCGACATCATCAGCATGCACATGGGCTGGGGCTGGGGCGGTTACGGCGTCGGGCCGCTGAAGTATGCGCGCGAGCTGCGCAAGCGAATGCCGGCCTTCTTCGTACCCGACGAGTACGGAGTGCCGGACGTGGTACAGCGATTGCATTGGGACGCCGCACGGGCGCGGGCCTTGGGCATTCCGGCGCCCTATGACTACGGGCAGATGCGGGCGGCCTGGGTCAGCCATCTGTTAACCAACTGGATCGGTGACGACGGCTGGCTGGCCGAGATGGAACTGCAGCTGCGCGGCTTCAATTACCACGGTGACACTCACAAGTGCACCGGTGTGGTGACCGAGAAGGGCACGCAACCCACGCAACCGGTGAGGCTCGAGGTTAAGGCGACCAACCAGCGCGGCGAGGACACCACCAAAGGAACAGCCAAGGTGCTACTGCCGTCGAAGCAGACCGGCGCTGTCGTGCTGCCGACACCCGATGACGATTTGCGACGCCGTGGGGCGCAGGTCGTCTCGCGCATCTCGGGACGAGTCGGCGAGGAGATGCGCCGCTTGCACGGGGAGTGAATCACAGATGAGGCGACTGGTTTTCGAGCCTGAGCATGAACAGCTGCGCGAGACGACTCGCCAGTACATCGAGCGTGAGGTGGCGCCCAATGCCGAGAAATGGGAACGCGACCGCATTGTCGATCGCTCGGCGTACGTGGCGGCGGGCAAGTATGGGCTGATCGGGTTCAACATGCCCGAGCAGTACGGCGGGGGAGGGTCCGACGATTTCCGGTTTAACGCGGTCATCAACGAAGAACTCGCACGGTGGGGTTCGGTGGCGCCGGCGCTGAGCCTGCAGAACGACGTGGTGGGCCCATACTTTAAGACGCTGGCCACCGATGAGCAAAAGCAGCGCTGGCTGCCCGGCATCATCACCGGGGAGACCATCGTCGCGATTGCCATGACCGAGCCCGGCGCCGGCAGCGATCTGGCCGGCATCCGCACCTCCGCGGTCCGCGACGGCGACGACTGGATTGTCAACGGCTCCAAGACGTTTATCTCCTCAGGCATCAACTGCGACCTCGTCGTGGTGGTGGCGCGCACCGACGCGCAGGCCGGCCACAAAGGCTTTTCGTTGCTGGTCGTCGAACGCGATATGGAAGGCTTCACGAGAGGCCGCAAGCTGGACAAGATGGGCCTGCATTCGCAAGACACCGCCGAACTGCACTTCGAGAATGTCCGCGTACCGGCCGCCAACGTGCTCGGCCAAGAGGGCCGCGGCTTTTATCACTTGATGCACAACCTGCCCTCGGAGCGGCTGTCCATCGCTATCTCGGCGCTGGCCGGCGCCCGCGAAACGTGGCGACAG